>JBEKHU010000444.1:0-4051 GCA_050012115.1 Bryobacteraceae bacterium
CCTGCAAAGGCGACGAAGAGGCCACGGCATGGTTCATGCGGAGGTATCGCGAACCGTTTATCGTCCCGAAGCTGGTGTAAGCGTGGCAATGCCCGGTAGGATACTCCGGGTATTCTCGCAATACAGCTTCCCGAGCACCGCAGGACAAGATCGAGACCGTAGAGGCGCCACCAGAGGGGTGATTGGCAACGTGCATTGTCTCGGCAATTCCCTCGCGTTCTTCTGGAAACAGCCATCCATAATTGAAGATCTGGCGAATTCAGCCGGGTGTCTCGGCGCTGAGTACACCGGCAGTCATGAGAGCGAGTTAGGCAGGTACGTTTTACACGGGTTTCCCTATGGTTCCGGGTAATACAGATACAACTTCGACTTCCGCTCGCTCTGTCCGAGGTAGACCGTGCCTTCCAGCCCAAGCGCGACCGAGTCAATCACATAAGCCTGCCAGGCATAATACGGCCGGCGGTTGACATCCACCATTCCCAGCAATTCATAGGTGCCATTAGCCACATCGTAAGAAAACAGCCGGGCCATCTCATCATCTTCGCCGCCCACACCGTAGAGCTTTCCGTTCCGAGCCAGAACCAGACCGCGGATGCGGTACTGATTTAGGGGCTTGCCCAGGTTCTGTATTCGCGATTGCTTAGGATCAAACCGAAACAGGTAGCCATCGGAAGTACCGCCATAAAGGACCGATCCGTTGCCCGCCACAGCCCAAGCATCCACCCGGTTGTATGGCTCCCGGCCCGGAACTGCCGGCACAGGAACCGGCAGCTTTTCGAGTGTCCCGTTAATGGGGGACATCCGATAAAGCCGACCGCCTTCGCCGGACGTGTAGGCATTTCCATCCGAGTCGATGGCGATCGCGCGGCCGATGGCCTTCTCGTTCTCAAACTTCTCACCTGGAATGTCCCGCTCGGCGACCTTTCCATGCGTTACGAATCTGTTGGCGCCGATGTCGTAGCTAAAGAAGTATCCATTAGGAGAGGTCAGGCCGTAGATCCGGTCCCTGTCGATCGCCAGCGTGTAAATGCTCTCGCCGGCAACGGGCGCGCCCAGGTCGGCAATGTCGAGCAGCGCATCCACGCGGACCTTGTCGCGATGGTCGTTGGAAGGCGTGTATCTCAGGAGGTGGCCGCCTGGTGTTGTCCCGAGATAGACATCGCCGTTAAGGGAAACCACGAGCGACCGGTGGACCGCGTTCACGCCCTGCAACACGCCGAGCGGTTCGACGTAACCGTGCATTGGGCTGAGTCTGAACAGGTGACTGCGTTTCCCGCTGGTAGCGCCGTAGAGGGTCCCATCCGGCGCAACCGCCAATGCTCGGATCGCAGATTCGTCCGGCGGAATCACGTCCACGGGCGGGTAGCCGAGCTCGCGCAGGTCGACGCGTACCTGTTTGACGACAGAATGGTCGTATTCGGGATCCCGCTGCGCTGCCAGCGGCAGAGAAATCAACGCAACGAGGACGAGTCTTTTGAGCATGGCATCACCGCGAATGATAAATCAGCAGTGCAAGGCGGTAATAGGTGTCGCCAATCTTGCCCGCGGCTTCGACCGGTTTTCCTACCCGCGGCCGTACCTCGATAGCGCCCACCATATAGATGGTTCCGTCGGGGCCGGTGTCCGCCGCATTGGTACCCAACACGCGGCTGCCATCCTCCAGCAGCATTTCACCCAGATCTTCGCGCTTAGCTGTATTCAGGTCGTAAGTGATCAGGTGCGCCGTAGCTGCTACGGCGCTGCCGCCGTAGTCGAATTCGCGGCCCGCCGCGCCGTAATATAACTTGCGGTCGTGGCCGAGCGTCAGGCTGAGAGTAGCATAGGGCACTTCGCGGCTGTCGTCATAGGTAGGAATCGAAAGCTGTCCCAACCGGCGCACCTCGCCGCCCTGGCCCGCTCGGGGATTAAACGAAAACAGGATCGTGGCGCTTTCGTCCACGCCGTAGAACTGGCGCGTCTGGCTGTCCCACACCACGGTTCGCCAGGCCGTCTCGGACTTGAAGTAATCGCGCCCCAGTGAGACTCCTTTTTCGCGTACGGGAATCCGCGCCGCCAGCTCGACGATTTCATCGGTGTGCGGATCGAAACGAAAAATCTGTCCCTGCCCGAAGCTGCCGTAGACATTGCCTTCATCGTCGATCCCCAGAGTACGACAGATCGATTCGAAGTTGTTGACGCGCCCTTTGTCCACGGCTCTGCGGGTGGCCACGTCGTAGTACACGAAATGGCCGCGCGGGTGCGTCAATCCGTAAATGCGGTTGAACAGCGGATCGTAGGCGCCCGTGTTCACACCCTCATTGGGAACTCCGAGCCCGAAGTCTTCCACGCGGCCCGTCTTGGGGTCGAATGCCATCCAGTGGGCGCCGGGATAGCCCTCCTTGGTCGCAAACCGCGCGTAGTCCCACCAGAAGCCGGCGTGGGTCCCAAAGTAGATCCGGCCATCCTTGCCCTCGCCGAACTTTGCGTGGATTTTCGATTGCGGCCCGCGCTTTAGGTGCGACTCGCCACACAGTTCCGTCAGGTTCCCCGCGTCGTACATGCGATCGGTCTTCGAATCGTAATACGCCAGGTGACCGTCGTCGCCGTGATACGCAAGCCCGGCATAAACCTTGCCGTCGCTCGCTGCAAACAGTGCCGCCCAGTTGCCATCCATCTCGTGCAGACCCGTAAAGACGCGATGCTCCAGCCGCACGGTCCGGATCGCGGAAGGCGGTGCGGCGAGCCACATCGTCAACAGTGCAATTGGAAACATCGCATTCACCTCTGGATCACGGCTAGAGTGTATGTCTTCACGAGGACGGCAAAGCTTACTTGCGAGGCGGCAATCTTCATCTCGATAATCCGCGGTCCGTCCAGATCGGGAGAGTAGATCCGGACCTCCTTGGCGGCTTGGCCGCGGGGTAACCGGCAGATTACTTCAACCGGCTCGATCGACGCTGCCTTCTTCGCGTTGTAGTTCACCAGGTGCAGCATCATGCGCCGCTTCCCCGGCTGCTCGACAAGGTTCGATACAAGGTACGCGGGCCCGCCGACCTGCACCGGAACGTCGTCCCGGGCGGCCCAGCGCACACCATCCGTAATCTCCTGTGCGTTCCTCGGTAACTTCCAGAAGCGCTCATCGACGCGGAAGAAACTTCCGAACTCGGGTGGCCGCCCATCGAACTTCACCGCGGGGATGTAGACCACCCGCCCCTTCTCATATTCCTTGTGCGCGACCGCCCCGCTGATCGCGACCGGCGCGACCTCTTCCTCGTAGTCGCGCGCGCGCGGTTGGGAGTCGATCAAGCCTCTGAGGCCGGGCTCAACGCGTAGCCTGCGCCACTGGTCGTAGAGGCCCGCCTGCCCCGTCGCCACGATTCCGCCGCCGGCCGCGACGAACTTTCGGATCGCTTCGAGCTGTGCGTCGCTCAAGCATTCCGTTTCGGGCATCACCAGCACTTTGTACTTCGCGAGGTCCGCCAGTTGCTCGTCGAAAATCAGGTTGAACGGAATCCTGGCCTGGATGAGAGCCTGCTCGACCAGAATCGTGGGAAGCTGCACGCGCGCCTGATCGTAAGTGATGGAGGGATACGAGCGTAGGACCGCAACCGTAGCCACGTCCCTGGAACCGGTGAACAACTACCGGTTGCCTCGGTAGAACGCTATGTAGCGCACCATGTCGGGCGTCAGGCGGCCGCTGCCGGCGAAGCCGATGGTCTGATTGAACGCCAGGCTTTCTGCCATCGCAACCGGATCGTCCGAGATATAACTCATCAGTACGTTTCTGTAGGCCCTCGCCAGCTTATAACTCCTGATCCGGGACAGCAGCCGGCCGTCCGCGGTGTAACTGGGTTGGGGATCTTCCTCGGTCCAGAACGCTTCGGTCCACTTGAGAATGCGTGAGTGGTCGATCCCGGCTTCCCACGCCCGGTTCCCGCCGGTAATGCCGTGCGGGTTAACTTCGATCGCTACTTCCGGGTTCAACGACTTGGCGTACAGCGCCATCTGCCGCAGAGCATCCGCCATGACCTGGCAGCGATAATCAATCCACTCCTGGATCATCGGGTCGAAA
>JBEKHU010000445.1:0-4050 GCA_050012115.1 Bryobacteraceae bacterium
CTTCCAGGAGGAGATCTTCGGACCCGTCCTGACCGTGACGCGGGCCCGCGTTTTCGAGCACGCGCTCGAGTTGGCCAACGACACCGAATACGGCCTGACCGGCGCCGTCTACACCCGCAACCCGGCCAAGATCGAAGCCGCCAAGGAGCGTTTCTTCGTCGGCAACCTGTACATCAACCGCAAATGTACCGGCGCCATGGTGGGCTGCCATCCCTTCGGCGGCTTCAACATGTCGGGCACCGATTCTAAGGCCGGCGGCCCCGACTACCTGCTGCAGTTCCTGCAGGCCAAATCGATTGCGACGAAGGCGGGATAGGGCGGAAACGCGCTCACGCGCGGCAACCATGAGAGGCCCCGACATCATTGCTTCGGTACGGTTTTATCCGCCAGACGAGGGAGGTCGCCGTGTCGCTACGGCACCGAGGCTCTTCAAGTGCCCGCTTGAATTCGAAGGAGCGAAATTCGATTGCGGGCTGCATCTCGAAGAAAGCGGGCCGCTCGCACCAGGAGCAACAGCGACCGTTCCAATCACCTTGCTCTATCCGGCGTTGATCAAGCCACGGTTGAAAGTCGGCAGCCGGTTCACGCTTTGGGAAATGAGGACGATTGCCGAAGGTGTCGTTGAGGAAATCCTGCCTGACTGAATGCCGCAGATGGTGGAGCGTCCAGTGCCATCGGTTCAAGACAGCGATGGGCGGTGAAATCAGGGGCTTTCGCGGTGCGCCGCCGACGTTTTCGCGGTTTCTCGACACCCCGTGCACGGCGGCGGGAGCCGGGCTATACTGGTTTCAGCCCCGATTGGAAGGGGACCATCCAATTCGAAATCTAGGGTAAAATTCGAACAACGTGGCGAGGGGCGGTGCTTTCGGGCGCCGCCCCTTTCCTTTCTCCCGCCCCGCTCTTACTTCCTCTTCAACAATTCGTTCCGGGCGTGGCAGGGACGCATCAGGCGAGGCCGGCCAGCAACACGTCGGTGAGGTCGGCGATCAGGATATTGCCCGCGTTATCGGGCGAATAGTCGACCTTGGGCATGGCGTCCACGGTGGCCGCGATGGCGATGCGGGCGTGCGGCATGGAGACGATGCCCACGTCGCTGCGCAGCGCGTCGAGCGCGCCGGATTTGCTGGCCACGTCGTCGGCGCGGCGCCGTCCGATGCCGTCCTTGAACTGCTGGCGCTTCAGGATCGCGAGGATCTCTTTCGACGCGTCGGCCGAAACGATTCTGCCGAGCACGAGTTGCTCCAGCAGCCACGCCATCTCGCGCGGCGTGCTGACACCGATGCCGTAGCGCTGGTTCTCCGCGAGCAGTCCGGCTTTGCTGAAGCCCGCGGCCGGCTTGAGCTGCTTCGCGTCGCCGCGAATCTGGCGCAGCGAGCGCGTGACGCGCATGCCGATCTTCTCGAGATACGCGTTGACGGCGTCACAAGTGATGCGGTCGAGGATCAGGTTGGTGGCGGTGTTGTCGCTGACAACGATCATCAGGTGCGACAGGTCGCGCAGGCTCAGTTGCACGCCGGCGGAAAGCTCGTGCAGCACGCCGGAGCCGGTGACCTTGTCCTCGTCGCGCAGCGTCAGCTTCTCGTCCCAATGAACCTTGCCCTGCGCGGCGAGGTCGAACAGCGCGCACAGGACCGGCAGCTTGATGGTGCTGGCCGTGCGCACGCGCTCATCCGGCTGCAGGCCGAACTCCGCGCCGGTATCGAGGTTGCGGGCGTACAGGAAGACCTGGCCCGCGAAGCCCGCGAGGCGCTGTGCGACCGCGCGCGCCAGGGCTTCGTTTTTTGACTCGGCGGCAGGCGCAGGTTTCGATTGAGCAGAGAGCGCGGGCGCGAGTGCGGCGGCGAACCCGCTTAGAAACGACCGGCGGTCGAGCGAAAGCATGTTCACAGTTTTACCCAAAACGCGCCGGCGCGCGGCCCGGGCGAAATCCAAACCGCCGGGCCAAAAACGCTCAAGGCCGCTACAAGTAGCAGTCTGGCTTAGTGTATATTATTGATATAAATAGACTTATTTTGTCGAGGCCGCTACTCAGTAGCGGCCTGCCCGCCGTGGCTAAGCACTCAACCTGCTGCAACTGGTGGCCTGCCGCGGAAACCAAGTTACTGAGCCGCAACTGTGAAGGAGCGGTCGTATGCTCCCCAGCCGCTGCCGAGCCGCGCGCCATGCCAGCAGCGGGACGTTATCCGAGCAGTGCTTCCAGGTGCAGCCGGCTGCGCAGCGCCTGTTCCGGAGAGCCGCACTCGGCCGAGAGCACGCCGCTCCAGCCCGCCCCCTTCAGGATTCCGATCACGCGCGCCCAGTCGATCACGCCGTCGCCGCAGGCGCAGCCGACGGGCGTGCCGGTCACCAGGCCCTTCTCCTTCTCGGCGTGCTGGATGCTGATGTCCTTGGCGTGGACGTGCACCAGCAGCGGCAGCACGGCCTGCAGCCCGGCGTACGGATCCTCGCCGCCGAGGAAAGCGTTGCCGGTGTCGTAGTTGACTCTCAGCATCGGCGACTCCACCAGCCGCGCGATGCGCAGCAGGCCCTCGGTTTTGGTCGAGATGCTTTGGTGCGGCTCGATGCCGATGAAGATGCCGTAGCGCTCGGCCGTGCGCAACGCGGTCTTCAGGGTGTAGCGCATGACGCCCCAGGCTTCGTCGAGCGGCACCCACTCCGGCCGGATGCCCTCGTCCGTGTTGACCACCGGAGCGCCGATGGCCGCGGCGAAGCGGATCGCCTTCTGCAGGTAGGGCACGGCGATTTCGGGCCGCATCAGTGGGCAATGCGCGCTCAACCCGCTGGCCTCCAGGCCGTTGTGTTTGAGCAGGTCCGCCATCTCGCCGGGGTCGTCGTCCATCGAGAAGGAGTGGAAGTAACCCGCCTCGCTGAGCAGCTCGCGCCCGTTGTGGACCATCGGCTCGACGTAGTGAAAGCCGAGCTGCGCGGCCCGCTCCAGACCCGCCGCGAACGACTTGTCCTCGCAGCGGATGAATTCCATATTCACGCCCGCATAGATCGCCATTGATGATGCCTCCTGACTCCGCAGGCGATTCTATCACCCGCGCTCCCCGGCCGTAACGGCCGGTCTGGCACGGGGGGGCATTTTCCGTGCGGCGCGGCGTGCGCGGAACGCGATTTCACCGTGAAAACACCGTGTTTCACCGTGTTTTTACCGCAAAAACAGCGGTTTTTTGAGTTGCCGCGTATTTACGGTGATCTAAAGGACTTAGACGAATTTCGCGGAAAGTGCGCGCACACCAGGCGCGCAAGTGTCTCGTTTTAAAGGACTTACGCGATCGTCACGGTGCTTCACGGTGGATCTGTGGCAAACAAAGAACTTAGCCGAGTTTCAGGTGCATTTTGGCGCACATTAACACGCCTCACCGTGCGTCACGGTGGATGTGTTGCAATGATTGGGCTTACGAACATTAACATGCCACATTAACACGCTGCACCGTGCGCCACGGTGGATGTGTGGAAAACAAAGGACTTACAAACATTAATACGCATGTTTTTGCACTTTCACCGTGCTTCACGGTGGATCTGTTGCAATATAAGGACTTATTGAAAATCACCGCGCGCGGTGAAATCACGGTGTTTTGGCGGTGGATTCCCGGTCGTCGCCGGAGCTCACCTGGCTCTTCGGCGCGCGGTCACTTGGCCGGCGGCGGCTCGCGTTTGGGGTATGGGAAGCTCTTCCAATCCGCGGAGGCGCGGCCGTTGCGGTCCCACATCACCTGGCCGCCCTTGATGGTCACTTCGGCCACGATGCGGCGCGTGCCGTCGAAGCGCGCTCCAGCCGAATCGAGGAAGCCGAAGCGGCCCTCTTCGACGCGCAGCAGCGCCACGTCGGCCACCGCGCCAACGGACAAATGGCCCAGTTCTTCGTGGTGAATCTCGCGCGCAGGATTCCAGGTGGACATGGCGATCACGCGCGGCAGCGGCGCGCCGAGGTTGAGCAGCTTGGACATGGTTTCGGCGAAGTCCTTCATGCCGCCGTTCATGCTGCCGGTGTGCAGGTCGGTGGAGATGGAATCGGGCCAGAAGCCGGCGCGCGTGGCCGGCACG
>JBEKHU010000446.1:0-4041 GCA_050012115.1 Bryobacteraceae bacterium
CCGAAAACCTGTTCGCCGCGCAATGGTCGCCCGATGAGAAGCAGATGTTCGCGCTGGATGCCGATACCTGGCATCCTCGCATTCTTGACATTGGGAAAGGCGTGTGGCGTCTACTCAACGAGCGGCGCATCGCGTAT
Organism: Bryobacteraceae bacterium; assembly: GCA_050012115.1. GTDB lineage: Bacteria > Acidobacteriota > Terriglobia > Bryobacterales > Bryobacteraceae > CAIVVT01. The sequence goes on from JBEKHU010000446.1 coordinate 138, forward strand.
CCCAGGTGGTCCCGCGACGGAAAATACATCTGTGGCATGCAGGCGCCGAACTCTCGGGCAGAAGCTCACCGGATCGAGGTGGCCACCGGACGCCGCGAGGTGATTGCGCGCTCCGATTTCAATACGATTGCGAACCTAGGCTTTTGGCTGGGCTATACCCAGGACATGGAGCCGCTGACCATCCGCGACCTCAGCTCGACGCAGATCTACCGCATCGACCTCGACCGCTGAGACCGCAGCGCCCGGAACTCGCTTCCGCCCGTCAGGTTCGCCGCGCGCTGCAACCTCGCCTCCGGCCTGTTTCACCTCTCCCGAACCTGCGGTAACGCGCTCCCGAAATAATCTCGCCCAAGCCCCACAATCACTTGCGCACATTGCCCCCCTCCGGCGCTTGACGGCGCTCCTAAAGTGGTCCTGAGCAGGCTCGCCTGGAGCACGGGCGCGGGGGCCGAATGGCTAATGATTAGCTCGTTTTCCCTCGCAACCTATTGATTCTTCGTTCAAAAAGCGCTAAATTTTAGCACTTTCGCGTTTTGGAGCAAGCGCCGCCCTGCTGCCGAACGGGACCCTTTCCGGCCTCCCGCAGCCGGGTCCCGCGCGAGCTGAAAACGGGGTCCGCGAACTCCGCCTCCGCCAATCTGAATGTCCGCACAGCGCGATACTCGGCCGCCGGAGACCGCAAGACGGACGATACGCACGCCATCCCATCGGCGCTCGACAACGTCGGCGCCGCCGGCGGCGGTGTCGTGTTCGTGCCCGCAGGCACGCATCTCCTCAAGCAACACCTGGTAATACCAGCGGGAACTGCGCTAGCCGGGGTGGGGCGAGCCCCTCAGATGTACGCCGAAAACCGCCAGGCTCGACGCTGCTCGCCGTGGAGGGCGCGGAAGACACGGGAGGGCCTGCCTTTCTGACTCTCACCGGGCCGAACTCGACTCTGGAGGGGATTGCTGTCCTCTACGGCAATTCAGATTTGCGAGAACGACACTCGGGCGACTCGGCCGGCCCTCGCCGATGGAATTGAGCAATACGGCAATTTGCCTCTGGCGTTAGCGTTTTGCTTTGGCAACTATGGAGGAAGTGGCAATTCCAGCCGATAGTCTGTCCATGGAACCGAGCCGGAATCTCGTCATCCTGATTGATGCGCTGGGGCAATCGCTGCGATTGACTAAGGGGCTGTGGATGGAAGTCCTGCGAACCGCCGAGGCAAACGGCTGGGCGCCGGCGCGCACCGCGCCGCCGCCGCGGGAATGGAATCTGGCCGCCCCGGTCACGGCGGCTCCGCCCTGGGACGGCGATTTCTCCGAACCGTGCGGCCAGCTTGTGGCGCATGCCGACGCAGTGAGAGTGGCAACGGCCCTTCGAGATACCCCCGGGCTTCCGCCGGAGTTGGATGCCGTCGCCGCATTCTGTCTCCACGGCAGCTTTATGATCTGCCCCCTCTCCCCGGAGCTCCATGCCTACCTGAATGGGGGCCTGCAGCTCACTCGGCAGAACCGCCACATTCTCGATGCCGACGCGCCCGCCCTGGCGGATGTCGAACTGCCCGAGCGCGCGCAGTAGCCCCCACCCCGAATCAGGCGCCACGCGAAGGCGCGTTTCCACTTTCACGCCCGGCGTGGAGCCCCATGTGAATGGCCGGCAACGCAGCCGGCCCGGCCGTGCCCTCGGTCACGGCGCGGTGCTGCTGAGAAAGGCAGGCCGGGATCGCGGCTGCAATCGTATTGAAACGTATTGAAAACGCATTGAAACGCTGCCCAAAACGTATGCGTCTGCTGTATGCTGTCAACTGCACACACACCCGATGTGAGGATGGTGGCCAAACTCAAAGGTTAGGGAAGCTCGATGCCTGCCGATCAGCCGGACTTGTTCAAAAGCATCTCGCTTAGGAGAACAATATGGGTTTTCGATGGTTGTTATTCGCCCTTGCACTGTTAAGCCTGCTAGCCGCTCCACTCTGCGCAATCGGCCCCACGGGGACCATCACCGGCACGGTGACCGATCCATCCGGGGCGATCGTGCCGAAAGCCGCAATCACCGTTCGCGAACTGGGCACCAATTCCACGCGCGAGGCGCGGACCGACGAGGACGGCGACTACACGGTCGCGCTTCTGCCCGTGGGCACATACCGCGTTTCGGTGGAAAAAGCAGGTTTCCGGAGAAGTTTTTACAACGATGTCATTCTCGACGTGGACCAGACCGTTCGCGTGGACTTCGCGCTGCAAATCGGCCTGCTCACCAACGAACTGGAGGTCAAGGACACTCCTCCGCTGGTCCAGACCGACACCTCCACCCTGGGCCAGGTGCTCAACGGACGCCAGATTCACGAGCTGCCCTTGAACGAGCGTAATTTCCTCTCCTTCGCGCTGCTGGTTCCGGGGAGCCACACTGCCACGGAAGGATCGGAGAACTCGACCCAGGGCGGAGCATTCAGCGTGGACGGCGCGCGCGAGCAGTCCAACAACTTCCTGCTCGAGGGTGTGGACAACAACGACCCCTACATCAACCAGTACGTGACCCTGCCCTCCGTGGACGCCATCCAGGAGTTCAAGGTGCAGTCCAGCGACTACTCGGCCGAGTTCGGCCGTAGCGGCGGCGCGCAGATCAACGTGATTCTCAAGAGCGGCACCAACCAGTTCCACGGCAGCCTGTTCGAGTTCTTCCGCAACCGGCACATGGATGCCAAGAACTTCTTCGACTTCCCCGCCTGCACCCCCTCCTCCGTTCCCGGCACGTGCGGCGACATCCCGCGCTTCGACCGCAACCAGTTCGGCGGCGCCTTCGGCGGGCCCGTCAAGAAGGACAAGACCTTCTTTTTCGCCGCCTACGAGGGGCTGCGCTTGCGCCAGGCGACCACGCGCGAGACCACCGTGCCGTCGCAGATGCAGAAAATGGAGGCCGAAGGGGCGCTGCCGGCGGCCTATGTCAACCCCGCCGGCCAAGCCATCCTCAATCTCTACCCGGCGGCCAATGTCGGCTCCGATCTGCTGAACTCGAACACTTTCGTCTCCTCCCCCGTCATCCGCAATTCGGAGAACCTGACCTCGGTCAAGGTGGACCACCACGCCACTCGCGGCGACGTCATCTCGATGCACTACTCGGTCTTCGACGAGAATCGCTTCAACCCCTTCGATCCCGTCAATTCCTTCACCGGCCTCCCCGGCTATGGCAGCGACACGCTCAACAACGGCCAGAATGCCGGCTTGAGCTGGACCCACGTGATCACCCCCAGCGCGACCAATGAGCTGCGTCTGGGATTCAACCGCATGCGCGCTGGCGTCCTGCAGCAGCATTCCGGCCAGGATATAAGCTCGCAGTTGGGGTTCCCCGATGTGCTGACCAATGCGGTGGACCTCGGGTACCCTAACGTCAGCCTGCCCCCGTTCGACGGGATCGGCGAGCCGATCAACTACCCCCAGGACCGCCATGACACGACGGCTCATATCTCCGACAACCTGTCCTGGATTTACGGACGCCACCAATTCAAGTTCGGAGGGGACGTCCGCAAGATCCAGGTCAACAACTACCTCGATTTCGTGGCCCGCGGCGAATGGCTCTTCAACCAGACCGGCCAGGATCCGGTCACGGGCCTGGTGCAGTTGCTCTCCGGCGTGCCCGACTACGCCGTGGCGGTCAAGGGCGATATGTTCAACAGCCTGCGCAGCACCGGCACGAACGTTTACATCCAGGACGACATCCACGTCGTGCCGCGCTTTTTGCTCAACGTCGGTTTGCGCTACGAGTACAACAGTCCGCCGGTCGAGACCCACAATCGCTTCAGCGTGCCGATTCTCACGTCCGATTCCGCCACCTGCTCACCCGTGCCCGACTGCCAGTTCATGCAGGCCGGCACGAACGGCATTCCCCGGGCCACCTACAACCCCACGCGCACGGATTTCGCCCC
>JBEKHU010000447.1:0-4031 GCA_050012115.1 Bryobacteraceae bacterium
CGCCGTACAGCGCCACCGGCGCCGCCAGGAAGTGGAACTGCACGCCCTCCTCCTCGGCGTGCTCGATCTCCTCCAGCCGCGCCCGCATCTCGGCGCGCCCGCGCCGGAACAGCACGATGCTCTCGCTGCCGAAACGCTTGGCCCAGCGCGCCGCGTCCATGGCCGAATTGCCTCCACCCACCACAATCGTCCGCCCGCCCACCCGCACCGGCGTCACCGCCTGCGGGAACTTGTAGGCCTCCATCAGATTGATGCGCGTCAGAAACTCGTTGGCCGTGTACACGCCCAGCAGGTTCTCCCCCGGGACGCCCAGCAGGAACGGCAGCCCGGCCCCCGTGCCGATGAAAACCGCCTCATAGCCCTCCTCGAACAGTTCCTCGAGCGACGCCGTCTTGCCCACAATAAAGTCGGTGACGAATTCGACCCCCATGTTCTCCAGACGCGCGATCTCCTCGTGCAGGATCTCCCTCGGCAGACGGAAGTTCGGAATGCCGTAGGCCAGCACGCCCCCCAAACGGTGCAGCGCCTCGAACACCGTCACGCGGTAGTTCTTGCGCACTAGGTCGTAAGCCGCGATCAGCGATGCCGGACCGCTCCCGACTAGGGCCACCTTTTTGCCCGTCGGCTGCGCCACCGCGCCCGGCGTCGTCTCCACGGCCGCCAGGCGCGCCTGGTCGGCCGCAAACCGCTCCAGCGAGCCGATCGCCACCGGACCGAATTTCTTGCCGATCAGACACGCGTCTTCGCAGAACAGCTCGTGCTGGCACACCCGTCCGCACACGCCCGGAAACGGGCTCTCCTCGCTGATGACATCCACCGCCGCCTGGGCGTCGTCCTCCGCCAGCCGCCGGATGAACCGCTTCACATCGATATGCAGCGGGCAGGCGTTGATGCACGCCGGCTTCGGGCACTGCAAACACCGCTGCGCCTCGATCGTCACTTCGTCTTCGGTGAACCCGAGCGCCACCTCTTCCGCCGACTTGGCTCGCACCTCCGGCGGCAGAACGGGCAGAACCTGCCGCGGAGCTTTGGGATTCGGCTTATACGGAAGCGCCTTGGCATCCATAACAAAATTATACAGACAATCCGGATGCCATTCCGTGGTTGTGGCCCACGAATTGCTCGGCCTTCCGCCGCTCTAATTCGTCACTGTCAGCGTGGCCGTGGCCGTCTGCGTCAGCGTGAAACTCCCGCTCTTCCCCGTCCCCACGATCTGGATCGCGTAGCTGCCATCCTTGGTCTGCGTAGTCGTCGCGACGCGCATCGTCAGCGCGCCGCCGGCCGCCTGGCTGAACGTGGTCGAGGAACTGGGCGGCAGTCCGCTGACCTGTAGCGTGATCGGGCCGCTGAAGCTGCCGCTGGCCGCGACCGCGATTTGAAAGGACGCCGCCGCGCCCCGCCGCACGGAAGCCGTCGGCGGCGTCACCGTCAGCTTGAACGAGGAGACTCTGGTCACCGTCAGCGTCACCGTCGCCGTGCTGCTCAGCGTCCCGCTGGTGCCCGTGATCGTGAGCCGGAACGTCCCCGCGGTCGCCGTCGCCGTCCCTGTCAGCGCCAGCGAAGCCGTGCCGCCGGGCGTGATGCTCGCGGGCGTGAACTTGGCCGTCACCCCCGCCGGCAGGCCCGTCACCCCGAGTGCGATCGGGCCGCTGAATCCGCCCGTGGCGGTCGCCCCGATCGTTGTCGTGACGCTCGCCCCGCCCGCGGTCAGCGCCAGCGTCGCCGCGGGCGCGCTCAGCGTGAAGCCCGGCGTCGGCTTGGGCGGCGTCGTCGCCGTTGCGCACGACTGCAGCGCCTTGTAGACGTTCAGCCGCCCGCCCGCGATCGTCGTCACGGCGAGCCCCGCCACCGGATCGACGTTGTTCAGCAGGGTCGCTCGCAGCGTGGGCGTATCCAGCGTCGTGCACGCCGCCAGCACCAGCGCCGCCGCGCCCGCCACGTGCGGCGTCGCCATCGACGTGCCGCTCATCGTCCCGTAGTTTGAGTTGGGCAGCGTGGAGACGATGTTCACCCCCGGCGCGCCGAGATCCACCGAATTCCTTCCGTAGTTGGAGAACGACGCCAGCGCGTCGTTCGCGTCCGTCGCCGCCACGGCGATCGTGTTCGGCGCGCGATAGCTGGCCGGATAAAACGTCGTGCTGTCCAGGTTGAGGCTGCTGTTGCCGGCCGCGGCCACGAACAGCACGCCCGCGCTGTTGGCCTGGTTGATGGCGTCCAGCAGCGCCTGCGAGAAGCCCGGCCCGCCCCAACTGTTCGACAGCACCCGCAGGTTCGCCGCGCCCCCCAGCACCGCCTTCGCCTGCAGCGCGAACTGGATCGCGCGGATCGCGTTGGCCACCGTCCCCGACCCGCTGGCATCCAGGAACCTCAGCCCCATGATGCTCGTCGTCCAGTTGACCCCGGTCGCGCCCAGGCTGTTGTTGCCCGCCGCCCCGATCGTCCCCGAGACGTGCGTTCCGTGGTTGTTCTGATCCAGCGGCGTGCAGCTGTTGTTGATCGCGTCATAGCCGTGGCTCCCCGCCGGGCAGGTGATCGAGTCGCCCGGCCCGAATTGGACCGTGTACGCCGCGGGCGCCGACCAGACGTTGGCCCCCAGGTCGGGATGGGTGTAATCCAGCCCCGTGTCCACCACGCCCACCACCACTGACCGCGTGCCGGTCGTGATGCTCCAGGCCAGCGTCGCGGCGATGTCCGCGTTGGGCAGTCCGCCATTCTGACCCGTGTTCCGCAAGCCCCACTCCGCCGAAAACAGCATGTCGTTGGGGATCACCGCGGCCGGCGTCGAGCCCGCGACCGTCGAGTGGACCACGTAGTTCGGCTCGACGTACTCCACGTCCGGGTCGGTCTTCAGCTCCTCCACCAGCTGTGCCGCCGACTTGGAGCCCGAACGCAGGTGCATCAGGCCCCGGTTGTCGAGCTCCCGCGCCGTGCGGATGTCGTGCGCGCGCACGATGTAGCCGTCGGCCTCCAGGCGCACGCCCGCCCTCAGCTTGACCAGGACTTCGTTCGCCACGGCCCGCTGGCCGTGGATCGTTTCGTGTTGCTGCGCCCCAACCGGCAGGCCTAGCAGAAATCCGGCGAAAATCAGGGGAATCGCTCGCCACAAACGCATGCCAATCACCCTCCTGACCGGCACTTTCCTAGGGCTGCGAACGCTCCCGCAGGGCGGGATAGCGTGCGCTCCCGGTGTGGGCGGAAACGCCGGTTCAGTGGATCAGATCGGCAGAAGCCTGCCAGTTTTGAGGGGAATCGGGCCTGAGTGTCTATTTAAAAAAAGTAACCGCCGCACTCACTGCCGCTGTGCAAACTCGCGCAGAATCTCTTCGTGCGGGATGCCCTCGCCCCGGGCGAGCGATGCGCGGGCGCGGTCCAGCGCCGCGGCGGTCTCGGGCGTCAGCGCTTCTTCTTCCACCGGGGCCAGAGCCAGCGAGCGCTCGAGCGGCTCCACCAACACCTCGAGCAGACTGCGCACGGCGTTCAGTTTCTCGGCCGGCAGGAGATCGAGCAGCGCGTGGGCCTGCTGGCGGTCCTCATTGAGATTCGGTTCCATGCTCTGCCCTCTTAAGCCGGTTCTACCCTATGACGTCTCCTATTCTAAACAGGAACGTGCCCCAGGATCAGCGCTGGTCGGAAGGACCCACATTGCGTCATTGCCGGTGCTCCCGAAACCGGGCAAACCGGCGCCGACGTCCCTATTCCCTTTCCGGGCGACGCTCCAATAAACGCGCGGGCGTGCCGCGTATGTGGCCCCGAATTGCGCAACATAATGGGCGTTATGTTTGGCTTTGAGCCGAGCACCGGGAGGCGTTCTTCTTGCCTGCCACAAGGCCTACCCTGAAGGAATGGAAGATACGCCTTGCCAAGTCACCGCTGGTTTCCCTGAAATGTGGACACCGGTCTATAACAAATACAAGCTGTTCTTCGACTGTGCTGCCAAATTAGCGCCTATAACCACTGAGATGATAAGAACGCCGGTTCAAGGACGGCTGCTCCAAATTATAGGCCGAATGGCCGCCGCTGCTGCCAATACC
>JBEKHU010000448.1:0-4012 GCA_050012115.1 Bryobacteraceae bacterium
TGCGCGTCAAGGTGATTCCGCGGCAGTTCGACGGCTCCAAACTCATGGCCCCCAAGAACATTCCGAAAGAAATCGCCATGATCAAGGAAGACGAGCTGCCGCCTTCCAGCGCCGTTGGCGTCCAGGGCGGTATTCCCGGCGGCATGCCGGGTGGGACTCCGGGCGGCGTTATTGGCGGCCTGCTGGCTTCGGCCGGCGCGGCCGCTCCGCCTCCGCCTCCGCCTCCTCCGCCCCCCAAGGCGGCGGCTCCGAAGCGGATTACGGTCGGCGGAAACGTTCAGCAGGCCATGTTGATCTTCCAGCCGCGGCCGGTTTACCCTCCGCTGGCCAAACAGGCCCGCATCCAGGGCACGGTCCGGTTCACGGCCATTATCGGGCGTGACGGCACGATTCAGAATCTGACCCTCGTGTCCGGCCACCCGCTGCTGGTCGCGGCGGCTCAGTCGGCCGTTGTGCAGTGGAAGTACAAACCGACATTGCTGAACGGCGAGCCGGTTGAAGTGGTAACCCAGATCGACGTGAACTTCACGTTGAATCAGTGATTCAAGTGTTCGAAAGCTTAGACTCTAATCAACTCGCAGGAGAATGATCGCAAATGTTGCTTCAGTTCCAGATTTGGTCGTTCCTGTTGCTGCAGGAAGCCGTGTCCTTTGACCTCCGCTCCATGTGGGCCTCGATGGGGTGGATGGCCAAGGCCGTCGTTTTCGTGCTGTTTATCATGTCCGCCTGGTCCATCGGCGTCATGATCGACCGCATCATCGTTTTCAACGCTGCCCGCAAACAGTCGCGGCTGTTCGCTCCCGCCGTTGCCGGCGCTCTGCGCGAAGGCAAGCTGGAAGAGGCTGTCAAAATCGCCGACCGTTATAAGAAGAGCCACTTGGCCAAGGTCGTCGTGGCTGGTCTGCAGGAGTTCCGGGCGCACCTGGTCAGCAATGACATCCCCGGTGAAACCATCGAAGCCTCGCGCCGTGCCCTCGAGCGCGCCGAAGCCATCGTTCATAGCGAAATGGACCGTGGCTTGAGCGGCCTGGCGACCATCGGCTCGACGGCCCCCTTTGTCGGCCTGTTCGGCACCGTGGTCGGCATCATCAACGCGTTCAAGGGCATTTCGACCGAGAAATCCACCGGTCTCGGCGCCGTCGCCGGCGGTATTTCGGAAGCCCTTGTCACTACCGCGATCGGTCTGTTCGTGGCCATCCCCGCGGTCTGGTTGTTCAACTACTTCAACAATCGCGTCAAGAACTTTGACGTGGAGATGACGAACTCCAGCTCCGAGCTGGTGGATTATTTCCTGAAGCACTCCGCCAAGACTGGCGCGGGACGCTAAAATCCGGGAGCGGACCGAATTTAGGTCCAGTCCGGCGAGTTGATGGATGGTCCGCTTCTCGGCCCCGTGGGGCCGGGAAGCGGGCAGTTCCAGCCCGCCCATAAGGAGAAAAAGGGATGGCGAAGAAATTAATGTCGGGTGGGGCGATTTCGGACATCAACGTCACCCCGATGGTGGACGTGATGCTCGTGCTGCTCATCATCTTCATGGTCATCACGCCGATGCTTTCCAAGGGCGTCAGCGTGGACAAGGTGAAGACGATGAACGCCATCGCAATGCAGGCCGCCGAGAAAGAAGACGCAGTGCTCGTTGCGGTCACTCGCAACGGCGAGGTGTTTCTCGGCAGCGCCAAAATTCCGGCGGCGGAGCTTCCTGGCAAGGTGAAGGATTTGCTGACGGGGCGCCTCGACAAGACCGTTTTTGTGAGTTGCGATAGCCGCGCCCGGTACGAGAAAGTCGTGGACGTCGTCGACAACCTTCGCGCCGCGGGCGTGGATAATATCGGTTTGCTGACTGAGCTCGACCAGAAGGCCAAGGCGCGCGCGGATGCCCTTGCCGCCGCTTCCGCTTCCGGGGGCGAGTCAAAGTAGCATTCCGGGGCTTTTTCAGGATCCCTCCGGGGGGCGGCCCGGCCTCTGATCCAGGATCAGCCGGCCGCGGAGAGAAGTTCGAGAGTGAAGGAGATTTCTTATGTCAATGGCAGTTGGCGGCGGCACGGGCGGCCCAAAATCCGACATCAACATGACTCCGATGATTGACGTGCTGCTCGTCCTGATTATTATTTTCATGGTCATCGTGCCCTTGACGCCGCACGGCTTGGAGGCGCTGATTCCTCAGCCGCCGCCGCCTGGCACGCCGCCGGCCGATGTGGACCGCACGGTGGTCATCATCATTAACCGCGACCACTCCATGCAGCTCAACACCGATCCCATTACGGCCGACCGGCTCACCGCGCGGTTGATCGACGTGTTCAAGACCCGCAACGAGCGCGTCTGCTTCGTCAAGGGCGATCCCGACCTCGAGTTCCAGGAAGTCGCCAGGGCCATCGATCTCGCCAAGGGCGCGCAGATGGATAAGGTCGGCTTAATGACCTCGAAGATGGAGCAGGGGCAGTAAGGAAGGCGGCATGAAGATAAGCAACCGAATTCTCGTCGCGGCCGTTGCGCTCGCGGCCGTGGTCCTCAGCGGCTCTCTCACGGGCTGCAAGAAGCTGGAGGCGCGCGACAACCTCAACAAGGGCGTCGCGGCCTTTAAGAATGCGAAATACCCCGACGCGGTGCAGTTCTTTACCAAAGCCGTGGAGCTCGATCCGACTTTTGCTACGGCCAGGTTGTATCTCGCCACGGCTTACATGAACCAGTACATCCCCGGCGCTGAATCGCCCGAGAACGTGGAAATGGCCAAGAACGCCCTGGCCAACTTCCAGAAGGTCCTCGACGCGGATCCCAAGAACGCCACCGCCGTCGAGTCCATCGCTTCGCTCTATTACCTCGAGTCCCAGGGCACCGCGAGGCTCGAAGACAAATTGACGCGCCTGGAAAACGCCCGCCAGTGGTACCAGAAGCTGACCGAAGTCGACCCCAACCGGAAGGAAGCCTATTACAGCCTCGGCGTCATCGCCTGGGCCACATGGTATCCCGACTGGAACTCGGCCCGCATCAAGGCCGGGATGAAACCCGACGCTCCTGGGCCGCTGAAGGACAAGAAGGCGCGGGAAGAGCTCAAGGCCAAGCATGGCCAGAGGATCGAGAGCGGCATGGCCAGTCTGAAGCGGGCCCTGGAAATCGACAAGGAATACGACGATGCCATGGCCTACCTCAACCTCTTGTACCGCGAGCGCGCCGACCTGGCCGATAATCTCGAGGGCTACAGGAAGGATGAGGAGGTGGCCAACGGCTGGATTGATAAGGCTCTCGAAACCCGTAAGATGAAGGCCGATCGTCAGCCCAAGAGTATGGGCATCACTAACGAGGCACCGGCCAAGTGAACCTCCGGCCCGGCGCCGGATATCCAATAGAATAGAGGGCGAGGGTGAGTTGCCTCACCTTCGCCCTTTTTTCTTCAATGGACGTCGTTCCTACCAGCGAAAGCCTGCCGGCGCCCTTGCCGCCCGGCGTAAGCGCCGCCCTCGAACTGCGCTTCCGCGGCCTGGAGGAGTACGTCCGCTCCCGCCGCCCCAAGGACGATACCGCCGTCCTCCGGCAGGCCTTCGAGTTCGCCGCCCAGCGCCACTCCGCCCAGTGGCGCCTGTCTGGCGACCCCTACATGTCCCACCCGCTCGAGGTGACTTGGATCCTGGCCGAAATGCAGATGGATCTGGTGTGCCTCCAGACCGCCCTGCTGCACGATGTTCTGGAGGATACCCAGACCGGCCCAGAGGAACTCGCCCGCGTCTTCGGCGAGGAAGTGGCGCGCTGCGTCAACGGCGTCACCAAGCTCAGTAAGATTAACCTCGCCAACCGCGAGGACCGGCAGGCCGAGAGTGTCCGCAAGATGCTGCTCGCCATGGTCGAGGACATCCGCGTCATCCTTGTCAAGCTGGCCGACCGCCTGCACAACATGCGCACACTCGCCAGCCTCCCCCGTGAGCGGCAGGAGCGCATCGCTACCGAAACCCTGGAGCTGTACGCGCCCATTGCCCACCGCCTCGGCATGGGCAAACTGCGCAACGAGCTCGAGGATATC
>JBEKHU010000449.1:0-4005 GCA_050012115.1 Bryobacteraceae bacterium
GATCCTCGGCTATGCGCCCCTGCACCCAGCGTTCATCCAGATCTGGATGGTTCTGTAGGAATACTCGTTCGAGCTTGATGTACCGGGTCACGAAGCACACCCCCAAAGCGGATCGATGAACAAGATCTCAGAGTATACTCTGTAGAACTATGCTCTGCAATCGGGCAGTATCGAACTTCGCATGCGACAGCATGGCAGCCGCAGTCCTGCACGTCTCAATCCGGATGAAGCCTTTGCCCAGGCGCTGCAGCGCGCCCGGAAGCAGCGGGAGATGTCGCAGGAAGTGCTTGGATTTGAGAGCGGCTATCACCGGACCTACATCAGCCTGCTGGAGCGTGGCAAGATGAACCCGTCGCTGAGGACGATCCTGAGCATTGCGGCAGCGCTGAGGATGCCCGCGGCACAACTCGTCCGCGATGTGGAACAACTGCTCGGGTCTCCCTGGCATCGCGAATCAGCGTAGCCCGACATGCCTGAATCGCAGCGGAGTGCCCTCTGCGCCTGCAGCTAGCTCCATTTCGAGGGCCATCAGTGGGACGGCTCGACTGATCAGCTCCAGGATGTTCACGTATCTGGGCGTAATCTCCTCGGCCACGAGCACGGCGGAGCAACGATTCACTCTTTGACGCTTGCATTCCGTTAACCATCGCTCCACAACCCGCATAACGTGGCGGTCGTCGGTGGAGCCTAGCTGCAGCTCCACGACGAAGAGGACCGACTCGGCGGGGTTTTCGAGGAGCAGGCTGATCTGGCGGGTGCGCCATGACGCGCGTTTGAGATCCAGGTCGCCCAGTCCGAACACGGTCGGATCCTCGTTGATTCGCTCGACCAGCGACTGCTCGGCGTTCGCGCTGACGCGCAAGCGCGGCGGGCTTCCGGGGCCGAGTTGCCTGGGGCTGATCATGGTCGTTTCCGGCGCGCGCGCCGCTTGGGGGAAAGATCATCGGCGGTGATCGACTGCTCATGAAACTCAGCTGTCAGCCGCCAAAAGGCGATGCGAGAGAGCTCGAGGGTCACCGACCCGCTCCCACCTTCCAGCCAGAGACGGACTGGCCGCCGGCCTGGAACTAAGCTGAGCGACGCGGTGTGCACCTCGAAGCGCGAGATTTCCGCGCCGCGCTGAACAGCGACGGTGGCCTTGCCGAGCCGGATCATTGAATCCCGTGAATCGTTGGCCATGGATGTTTTTCCGCCGCGGCAACGCTGCGGCCCTCACATTCATGGCTCACGTGCGGCGGGAAAGCAAGTGGCGCCCGCCTGGCAAGAATCGATCAACATACATGCCCATGTGTTGCTGGTCCAGAGCTAACTCGGGCCTGGTATTGCCTGCTATCCTCAGAAGCCCTGACTGCATCATCGCCAGCCCTTCGCCTCGATCGCTCTGCTGCGAGAATCCGCTTGACTGTTTTCGTAAGCGAAGTGATGGATGTGCTGACGGCGGAGACGCCGCAACAGGACAAACACGATGCTTACCTTTACGATCGAAAACGAAACTAACAACATCACGGCCCACGCGACAGCCCAAGAAGCCGAAGCTGTGCCGAACGCGGAACGGTTCCGTAACGAGGCCGGTCTGGCCAAACTCGCGGCCAATTGGCCCGCAGCCCGGCTGGTCGAGATCTACAACAGCCTGCCCGGAGTGAGCCCGGTCAAGAAGTTCACCGATCGCAAGACAGCGGTCAGCCGAATCTGGAAAGCCATTCAGAGTCTTCGCTGGTCGCTGCCGGACGAGGCCGAAACACACGCTGACGGGGCTGCGCCGCTCGACGTCACGACTACGCTCGTTGCGCCACAAACGGCCGACGTCGCGCCGACCGAAGCACCGGCGACCAGGAAGGCCACCCGGTCGAGAAAGTCGCCCACAGCCACCCCAAAGGTCAGGGGGCCCCGCGAAGGCAGCAAGACGGCCCAGGTGGTCGCCATGCTGCAGCGCAAGAACGGCGCCACGCTGGCCGAGATCATGACCGCGATGGGCTGGCAACGGCACACGGTGCGCGGGTTCATGGCCGGCGCGATGAAGAAGGCCGGATACACCGTCGAGTCCTTCAAACCGGAAGGCGGCGAGCGGACCTACCGCATCAGCCAGTAGCATCGCCCTCCCTTCCTCGCCCGCCCGGCTCCGGCCGCGGCGGGCTTTCTTCGTTGCTCGCGCCACTATCCCATCTCCCCCATCCCCGGAAAGACCCGCCGGTTTTCGCGCGGCTGCGACAACAGCGCCATGAGATCGTCCTCTTCCTCGCCGGGGTTCCCTGAGACGTATGGAGTTTCCTTAAGCGCACTGAAGTGCACGCCGATTCTCCAGTTTCCGCGAAATGAGCGCGAATGGAGTCACAACGGAGTCACTGGCAGCCCAAATTCGTACGTGACTCTTGGGGACGGGGAGCCCTCTCACACTCGATTGCATACTCGATGGGAACGTAGCCGTTCAGTGGTCGTTCGCACATCCTGCTCCGCATTGGGACGTGGTTGTCCACGTAGTCGTAGACCTGCACGAGTCTGACGTCGAGACAGTACATACCTGATCAGCATTGCCCCAGGCGTCACCAACTGCTATCGTGCACGCATGCCCATCTATGCGTTCTACCGTATCGACGCAAACCTGATCGAGGCGGTCAAGCACTATGCCGAAACTGTACTGAAGTACGTCCCAGTAGCGGAAGTCAGTGGTGTCCTGCTAGGCCTCGGCCTCAACATAAAGCACCGACGCGACGACGCAAATAGGCGACGGTCACAAGAACTCACTGACGAGCTGCTACGCTGGTTCTACCCTCATCGCGTGAACGGACCCGCGAGCATTGTTCAACCAGCGAGGCATCCGAACACGCCCCCTTCACAAACAGTCTCCAAAAGCGGTCTCGAAGTATGGAACGCCTATCTCCCATTTGCGAAGGGTGTGAGGCGACTCGCGGACTCACTGCAGGTTCCTGCGAGCGACGGTATGGTACTCGTCGCAAGTCCAGCAGGCAGCGTCGAGGCCCAAGACTACACGTCAAACGGTGCCCACCAGAGACAACCCGAATTCACCATAACCAACCCCGCCGGTCAATGGCAGACCCAGCTCACGTGGGCATTCTACACACCGGCCCGTCTGACCGGCGAAGAATACCCTTACGTGCTCCACGACACTCGGGAATGCGATACAGACCCGCACGCGTTCCAGGAGTGGGAATCAGCCCCACACGCGTTTCAACACGTCGAGGAACGAGTACCCATCGAGTCAAAACCAGAACCCCTCCAACCCGCGATGGCAAGAGGCGCGCTGACGAGCATCGACATCACACATGCGCTGCACATCTACACGCACGACTACCTCCTCATCACCTCGCTTCCACGGTATGCGGACATTTCCGACCCCGGCCGCCGCGAACAGCGAGTCATCAACTTTGCCGGATTACACCGTCCAGGAACGCGGGCAGCGGCGCTGCTCTTCAACGAACCCTCTACGGCCATCTTCAATGCTCTCACTCAACAAACGGGCAACAAGCCATGCTACCAAGCACTCTTCAAGGTGCGCGTGAGAAATGAAGACGGCGAAGCGGTTCCGACTGCGCTCGAGTTGCTCAAGGCAACGCCGCTCAGCGTTTACTCGGCAGGCGGCTCACTCGTTTGCTAGGAGGCGCGGCAGCGGCGCACGCTCTCGTATCCACGAGCGTGCACCGAGGTACTCGCAGGAAATCGTGGCAATCTCCGCCGCCCACACCAGACTTGCACGAAATGATAAACCGTGTGCGAACGCAAAGCAGAACGCGCCGTGCAACACGTCACCGGCGCCCAGCGTGTCAACAGGTCTAATGCCGCGCACCGGAATACTCGATGCTCCTGACCCATCACGAACAAGGATGGGCCGGTCACCATGAGAAACGGCGACCTGAGTAACACCTGACGCGACGAGGTACTCCACTACGTCATCGGTATTCGTGTAGCCGGGCGGCAAGAAGTTCGCAGAGCAAATCGCAACGCTGACATACGGAAGGAGGTCCTCCGTTCTCGGTTTCCAGCTACCAC
>JBEKHU010000450.1:0-3990 GCA_050012115.1 Bryobacteraceae bacterium
CAACGCCGCTTTCGCCAAAGTGTGGAAAACCACGACCGGCCAGGACGTTCAGATCGGCCAGTCTCACGGCGGCTCGGGCAAGCAGGCGCGCTCGGTCATCGACGGTTTGCAGGCCGACGTGGTGACGCTCGCCCTGGCTTACGACATCGACGTGATCGCCGAGAAGGCCCGCTTGCTTCCCTCGAACTGGCAGACCCGGCTGCCGCACAACAGCGCGCCCTTCACCTCCACCATTGTGTTCCTGGTTCGCAAGGGGAATCCCAAGCACATCCGGGATTGGGACGATCTGGTGAAGCCCGGCGTGTCGGTCATCACGCCCAACCCCAAGAGCTCGGGTGGCGCCCGTTGGGCCTACCTCGCGGCCTGGGGCGCCGCTCTCCAGCGCAACAACAACGACGACAATAAAGCCCGTGCGTTCGTCACCCGGCTCTACAAAAATGTGCCCGTGCTCGACTCGGGCGCGCGCGGCGCCACCACCACCTTCGCCCAGCGCGGCATCGGCGACGTCCTTCTTTCCTGGGAAAACGAGGCTTTTCTCGCCCTGAAGGAGCTCGGCACCGACAAGGTCGAAATCGTGACTCCTTCGACCAGCATCCTGGCCGAGCCGCCGGTCAGCGTCGTGGACAAAGTCGCCGCCAAACACGGCACCGCCGAGCTCGCCAAAGCCTATCTCGAATTCCTCTTCTCCGAGCAGGGCCAGGAGATCGGCGCGCGCAACTACTACCGCCCGCGCTCGGAGTTGGTCGCCGCCAAATACGCCAGCCGCTTCCCCAAACTGCAGCTTTTCACCATCGACCAGCTCTTCGGCGGCTGGCGCAAGGCTCAGAAGATTCATTTCGATGACGGAGGTGTTTTCGACCAGATCTACGCGCCCGGCAGCTGAACCGGCGTGGGCCCCCTCAAGTCGAACATTCTCATGCCGACCGCTTTCAAGCGCCACAGCATTCTCCCCGGCTTCGGGCTCTCGCTCGGATTCACGGTGTTCTACCTCAGCCTGGTCGTGCTGATCCCGCTCAGCGCCGTCTTCCCGAAAGCCGCCGCGGGCGGCTGGCACCATATCCGCGCCGTGATCGCTTCGCCCAGCGTCCTGGCCGCCTATCGCGTCAGTTTCGGCGCCTCATTCGCCGCCGGTCTCATCAGCGTCTTCGTCGGATTCCTCGTCGCCTGGGTGCTGGTCCGTTATGATTTCCCCGGCCGCTCGCTCGTCGATGCGCTGGTCGACCTGCCCTTCGCGTTGCCCACCGCCGTCGCCGGCATCGCCCTCACCAGCCTGTACACGCAGAACGGCTGAATCGGCCGCTATCTGCAGCCGCTCGGGATCAAGGTCGCCTTCACCCCGCTGGGCATCATCGTCGCACTGACCTTCGTCGGCCTGCCCTTCGTCGTGCGCAGTGTTCAGCCCGTGCTCGCCGACCTGGATCAGGAACTGGAGGAGGCCGCCTCCACCCTCGGCGCCACCCGCCGCCAGGTCTTCTTCAAGGTGATTCTCCCGCTGGTCCGTCCGGCCCTGCTCACCGGGTTTGCGCTGGCGTTCGCCCGCGCCCTGGGCGAATACGGCTCGGTCATTTTCATCGCCGGCAACCTGCCCATGCGGACCGAGATTGTCCCCCTGCTGATCGTGAATAAGCTGGAGCAATACGACTACTCCGGCGCGACCGCCATCGCCGCCGTCATGCTCGTGGCTTCCTTCGTCTTGCTGCTGGCCATCAATCTGCTCGAGCGCCGCACGCGCCGTTTCATGGAGGCCCGCTAAGCCATGGCCGCCGCAACGGTCGCCTTTCCGGTTCGTCCCTCACGCGCGACCCCGCGTCGCGATCCCCTGTTCGTGCGCCTCGGCCTGATCGCGCTGGCGCTGCTCGCGCTCGGCGTCCTGATCGTGCTGCCGCTGCTGGCTGTTTTCGTGCAGGCCTTTGAGAAAGGCGCCGCGGCCTACCTCGCCGCGATCCGCCAGCCCGATACGCTCGCCGCGATCCGCCTTTCCCTGCTCACGGCCGCCATCGTCGTTCCTTTGAATACGCTCTTCGGCCTGGCCGCGGCCTGGGCGGTCACGAAATTCGATTTTCGCGGCCGCAACATCCTGGTCACTCTCATCGACCTGCCCCTCGGCGTCTCCCCGGTGATCGCCGGCTTGATCTACGTGCTCGTCTTCGGCGCCGAAGGCTGGCTCGGACCCTGGCTCGCCGAACACGATGCCCGCATCATCTTCGCCGTGCCCGGCATCATCCTCGCCACCACCTTCGTCACCTTCCCCTTCGTGGCCCGCGAGCTGATCCCGCTGATGGAATCGCAGGGCTGCGACGAGGAGGAAGCCGCGCTGGTGCTCGGCTCGAGCGGCTGGCGCATGTTCTTCCGCGTGACTCTGCCCAACATCCGCTGGGGACTGCTCTTCGGCGTCGTCCTCTGCACGGCCCGCGCGCTCGGCGAATTCGGCGCCGTCTCAGTCGTCTCCGGCCATATCCGCGGCGAAACCAACACCCTCCCGCTGCACGTCGAGATCCTCTATAACGAGTACAACTACGCCGGCGCGTTCGCGGTCGCTTCCCTATTGAGCGTGGTCGCGGTCATCACCCTCGCGATCAAGAAGTTCCTCGAATGGAAGACCTCGCAGGAGTCCAGATGAGCATCGAAGTCGACCACATCAGCAAGCGTTTCGGCGCCTTCGAAGCTGTGAAAGACGTCAGCTTCCGCATCGAAAATGGCGAGCTCGTCGCCCTGCTGGGGCCTTCCGGCTCCGGCAAAACCACGCTTCTGCGGATCATCGCCGGCCTGGATCAGCCCGACAGCGGAACGGTACGCCTGTACGACGAGGACGCCACCCGCACCTCGGCCCGCGATCGCCACGTCGGATTCGTCTTCCAGCATTACGCCCTGTTTCGCCACCTCACCGTCTTCGAGAACATCGCCTTCGGCTTGCGCGTCCGCCCCGCCGAGACGCGTCCTCCCGAGGAGGTAATCCGCGAGCGCGTCGGCAAACTGCTGGAGTTGATTCAGCTCGACTGGCTCGGCGACCGCTACCCCAACCAGCTCTCGGGCGGCCAGCGCCAGCGCGTCGCCCTCGCCCGCGCCCTGGCGGTCGAGCCGCGCGTGCTGCTGCTCGACGAGCCCTTCGGCTCGCTGGATGCCAAGGTGCGCAAGGAACTCCGCCGCTGGCTGCGCCGCCTGCACGATGAACTCCACGTCGCCAGCGTCTTCGTGACTCACGATCAGGAAGAGGCGCTCGAGGTCTCCGACCGCGTCGTCATCATGAACCAGGGCCGCGTCGAGCAGATCGGCACTCCCGGCGAAGTCTACGACAGTCCGGCCTCCCCGTTCGTGTACCAGTTTCTGGGCGACGTCAACCTGTTCCACGGCCGCATGGAGTCGGCCGGCTACGTCCGTCCCCACGAACTCGATGTCGCCCCGCATGCCTCCGCCGGCCCGACGGCGGTGGCCGCGACAGTCCGTCATATCGGCTGGATCGGACCCGTGGTGCGCCTGGAGTTGCAGCGCGAGGACACCGGCCAGTCACTCGAGGCGGAAATCCCGCGCGATCGTTATCGCGAGCTGGACCTGAAGGTTGGCGATCGGGTGGATCTCACACCGCGCAATTTGCGCGTCTTCGACAACAATCTCTCCGACACGACTGGCTGAGACGCTGCGCCGGACCGCCGCCCGTCAGAGATGCCCCTCGCCACCGCGCGCCCGCCTCGGCCGTGGGCGTCACACAAGGCCCTCGGAAGGGTATTTCCAGGAGGCCTGTTCGACCTCCTTGAGTTTGGCGATGACGTAGCCCAGTTCGCCGATCAGGCGACGGCGCGAACGGCCTTCGCGGTGCATTTCCACAAGTCGCTGGAATTGCGCCAGCGCGACTTTCGCTGCGCGCGCGGCGCGCTCGAAGGCGCGTTCGATTTCGGCCTGAGCCCGGGCTTCCGCCACGGCGGCCTCATCGGAAGCGTCCACGGTCGCGTCTTCCCCCACAGCGGGCGCGCGGCGCAACGCTTCGACGGCCGC
>JBEKHU010000451.1:0-3988 GCA_050012115.1 Bryobacteraceae bacterium
TTCGGGATGTCCGTTTGAAGACGTGCCGGCAGGGCTATACAAAGCCTGGGCAATCCCCATTGTCGTTAAGACCTCTCCGGTCATTCCGTCGACCATAGTCCCATCCGGCGATCCCCGCATCGTCTACAAAGGAGATTGGGCGTCCTCAAACGACGGCCGGCTGCTGGGTCCGGTGCGTCGGACCACGTCCGCGAACGCTTCCGCCGAGTTGTCTTTCCACGGCATCGGGATCGATTTCATCGCGGACAAGAAGACCGGCTTCGGCTCCGTCGATGTTCTTCTCGACGGCGTTCTCGCTCACACGGCGCTTTTGTCCGTCGAGAACCTGCCCAGACTCAACGGGGTTACGGTGTTTCGCTCAAAAGCATTCAAGAGCGGCGCCCACAACATCCGCGTTGTGAACAAATCCTCGTTGCCGGTGGTCGTGGACGCCTTCCGGGTCTACGGCGGCTAGCCGGCATCTCCGCCGAAGGTCGAACCGCAGGCCAAGAAAACCGCCTGACCCCCAGGAATCTCCTGCTCTCATATACTCAAATCGGACGTTTGTTGAGCGGGCAGTCTTCACTCAAGTCATGAGAATTACCAATGTTCGGCCCCTGGTAATGGGCACTCCCTGGCGCAACCTTACATTTGTGGTCGTGGATACAGACGAAGGACTGAGCGGCGTCGGCGAAGTGCGGATGATCAACAACACGGACGCCCTGCTCGGCTATCTTGCCGAAGCGGCGCCCCGCTACGCCATCGGCAAGGATCCGTTCGACCGCGAGCTGATCGTCGACAACATGCGCCTGCACGACTACAGCCGCGCGGGTGAGGTGGCCATGAGCGGCATCGCGCTGATCGAGATGGCCTGCTGGGACATCGTCGGCAAGGCACTCAACCAGCCGGTTTACCGCCTGATGGGCGGCGCGGTGCGGCAGAAGATCAAGGCCTATGCCAACGGCTGGTACACGGTGGAACGCACGCCGGAGGAGTTTGCGAAGGCCGTCCGGCGAGTGGTGGAACGCGGCTACCGCGCCGCGAAACTGGATCCCTTCGGCGCTGGGTTGTACGAACTCGATCGCGAGGAGCGGCTAAAATCGATCGCGCTCGTGGAAGCGGTGCGGCACGCAGCAGGTCCGGACTTCGAAATCTTCATCGAAATGCACGGACGCTTCAACCCGGCCACCGCGATTCAGATCGCGAAGGAGCTGGAGCCGTTCCGGCCCGGCTGGCTCGAGGAACCGGTACCGCCGGAAAACCTGAAAGCGCTCAAGAAGGTTGCGGAAGCCGTGCACCTGCCCATCGCCACCGGCGAACGGATTCACACCCGGTTCGAATGCAGGGAGTTGTTCGAGCTGCAGGCGTGCGACATCGTGCAGATCGACCTGTCCCATTTCGGTGGCATTTCCGAGGCCCGTAAGCTGGCGGCCTGGGCCGAGTCTTATTACATGCTGATGGCGCCGCACAACGTCTGCGGTCCCGTGGCGACGGCGGCGAACGTCCATCTGGCGGCCTGCACGCCGAATTTCAAGATTCAGGAACACTTTAACGACTTCGCCGACGCATGGGTGAAAGGCGCGGTGGACAACTATCCCCAAGTCGTGGACGGGCACTTCAGTCTTCCCGACCGTCCCGGTCTCGGCATCACGCTCAACGAGGATTTCGTTGCCGCGCACCCGCGCGAGCGGGTTCACTTCAACCTGTTCTCCGAAGATTGGCACAAGCGGCAGGCAAAGGCTTAATACGTGCTCAGACTCATTCAAATCGCGCATCCCGACCATGGCCGGCACATCGGCCTTGTATCCGATGACACGGTTTCGATTCTCCGCGGCTTCGCTACCGCGTACGAAGCAGCCCGCGCCGCTTTCGACAAGCGCCAGCCGCTCGCGGCTTTGCTGGGCTCGCTTCCGGTCGAATCGGCTGTGTCATATGACGACATCTACCAGGGCCGTGCCCCGTGGACAATTCTCGTTCCTCTCGATCACCCGGCGGAACCGGCCCGCTGCCTCGTTAGTGGCACGGGCCTGACGCATCTCGCAAGCGCGAAAGCACGGCAGAAAATGCACGCCGCCGCCGTCGAGCAGGAGACCGACAGCATGCGTATGTACCGCTGGGGAGTGGAAGGCGGCCGGCCGCCCGCCGGCAAGGTTGGCACCGCGCCTGAATGGTTCTACAAAGGGAGCGGCCTGATTCTCCGCGCGCACGGCGATCCGCTTGAAGTTCCCCCGTACGCCGAAGACGGCGGCGAGGAACCCGAGATCGCAGGCGTTTATGTAATCGACGATTCAGGAGTTCCGCGGAGAATCGGGATGGCGATCGGGAATGAATTCTCCGATCACAAGACCGAGCGCCGCAACTATCTGTACCTCGCGCCATCCAAGCTGCGCCAGTGTTCGCTCGGCCCAGAACTCATCGTCGACCCGGACTTCACGTGTGTTCCGGGCACGGTCGGCATCGAGCGGGGCGGTGGAACGATCTGGAGCAAGGAGATCGGCTCCGGCGAACAGCGCATGTCGCATTCGCTCGCCAATCTGGAGCACCATCATTTCAAGTATCCACAGCACCGGCGGCAGGGCGATGTGCATGTGCACTTCTACGGTGCGGACGCATTCAGCTTCGGCGCGGGACTCGAGCTTCAGGACGGCGACGTCATGGTTATCGCATTCCAGGGATTTGGGCGTCCGCTGCGAAACGCTGTCCGGATCTGGAGAGAATCCGAAACACCGATGGTAGTGCAGCCGGCGTGAAACGACACACCTTCGAGTACCAGTTCCGAAATCTGGACTTGCCTGCTGAAGGACACTTGACGAACGCTCTCCTCGATGTCATGCCGGTGGATCCGCAATGGCGTGTCCAATACCAACACGATGAGGATCGGAGGTCTGTTCCTCTCTTCGGCCGCCCACTCGACTGCGGCAGCAGGCACGACGTGCCGGATTCAGTGTGGCTCTGCGTGTGCGGCAGGTGTGGCTGAGGGCCGGCGGCTACCCTCAGTTCGTCTCGGATCTGGCGCGGTAACGCCTTGGCAAGCTCCAATGGCGGGGCGGGCACCGGCTGGCAACGGCGTCCCGAAGAAGTCGCGGCCACCGGGGTCCAGGCCGAAGCGCGCGCGCAGATCGACACCGGCCCCGAGGGCAGGAGAGTTCGGCAGCAACTCATACTCGTGCAAAGTCGCCAGTTCCCCGGGGTTCATGATCAACCCGGCTCCGTCTTTGCGCAACCGGGGATCGGCGAACATCCCCACCAGTTGGCCGTTGTCCAACTCCTGTCCCGTTGCCCGCGCCCAAGCCTCGAAATCCTTGTAACCATCCACTTCAAAACCGCGATCGCCCATAGCCCAGTAAAGGTCGCCCGCGAACCGGCCTCTCTCCGCACCGCCACGGATCTGCGGCAGACGGCTCACAAAGATGTTGTTATAGAATTCCATCTTCGGCCTGTCGGCCGCATACTTGGACGCATAGCCGAAAGCAACTGCGGATCCTTTGGTGTTGAAGATGGTGTTGTTGTGTACCAGCGTGCTCTTCATTCCAGAGCCGCCGACCCAAACATAGATACCCGAGTTGTGGGCTGACAATCCATCGTCCTGGCCGATGTTGTAGCGCACCACGTTATTGGCAAACTCGCCCGCGCCCTCGTATTGACAGATCAGGTATCCCGTGCCGAAGTTGTCATGCGAGTAGTTGTACTGGACGACTGAGTTCGTCATGCCGCCATCGAGGTCGAAGCCCCCGCCATCCTCCGCCGTGCTGCGGTTGTGATGGGAGACGCAGAACTGAATGGTGACGCGGTCGGACTGATAGGCCCAGATGCCGACCGGTCCGTTGCCGGTCCACACCATGTCCCAGCCGTTGTAGCGCGCCTCGGAATACTCGATGACAGCGCCGCGCACCGACCCGACGACGATCCCGTTGCCACTGTGGTTGTCGTGGATGGTTGGATCACCAGGGTTATTCTCGGCGAGCGAGTAGCCGATGTAGAGATCGCTCGAGGGACGGCCACCGGAACT
>JBEKHU010000452.1:0-3988 GCA_050012115.1 Bryobacteraceae bacterium
ACCTCGTTCGAGAAACGGCTGTCGAACTCGACGAATCGTTCCTCCACGATGCGGCCGAGTTGCGACTGCCAATCCTGACGCAGTTGCTCTTCAACGCGTTCGATGTGAAGTTGCCAGGCGGCAGCGAGTTGATCGTGGAGCAACTCCTCCTGCTGCACGACAAAATCTTTTTTTGAGGGCGGGACTTGTTCCATAGTGATCCGTTCAATATTCCCCGCGTGCGGGGATCCTTAACTGAATTCTAACGCTCATGAGGCGGATTTCCGCTCTCTGAATCCAAACGGAACGGCAGAAAAGTACCGGAGAGCCTGAGATTGCGAGTACCAGTGGCGAGATCGGCGCGCCACCGGCCATCGCCCGAGGAGCCTCCAGAACCCAGCAACGGCGTTCCTGCCTCCTCCGCTTCGACTCCCGATAAACGCAGCCGTTGATCAGGGCGGGATGCATCATAGTCGAATCCCAGGGCGACCTGTTCCAGCGTTTCCCCGGGCAGTTCGAGGCGGCGCGAACTCAACTCGCCCGTGCAGCGGATCGAATCGCGCAAGTCGTCGCCGAAGCCGGCGGCGGAAAGGTCAAACTCCCCATCCACGCTCCCATGGTCTTCCCATTCGAGAGAATCGACCACACCGCGCAGATGGTAGCGGGGTTCGGACCCGCCCAGGTAAACCGAAGCCCGTCCAAGGACTCGTCCACCGGACTGCCCTGCCTCCACTTCCGCCACGTCGATCGAGTCACCGGCCCACAGAATATGGGCGGCGAGCTTTGAGAACCGGTATCCCGCCAGAGTAAGAGCCCCAGCCGTGACGCGGCCATCCCAGCGCCGTCCGGCGAGCCACTGGGGCAGCGGCCTCTTGCGGAAAGCGAGCGTGCGCTCCAACAAGCTGCCCCGCAGCCCGAGCACAGGCCGGAAGACGCGTTCCAGTTCAAGCGCGGAGAGCGTGTCCACTGCCACGGTGAACCGCACTGGTTGAGCCACTGGGGGCTGCCAGGAAGCTTCACCCGTCCAGGCGACAGACCCCCAGCGGCCGGCGGCACGGCGTAAGTGCCAGGCCGGACCGGCGATCGTGAGCAGGCCGCGCTCAAGCCGGAGGGGCTCAGCCGTCCCCTCCAGCGCACATCTGACACCTGCCAGGCGCAATGTCCCGGTCCAGCGGGTCTCCGGCCCAGGCTCTTTGGCCAAGTTCCCGGTCGCCAGGGCGCGATCGGCGCCTGGCACCGTCCGCTCCAAACGTAGTCCCCCATCCAATTCGCCGTCTTCGCAAGCTGCGAGCCCAGAGGGCAATGGCAGATCGGGCAACACAGAGAGGGCGGCCCGCAGGTCTTTCCAACTGGCGTCTTTGATGCTGGAGTCGACGGCGATGGCGCCGGTCGAAACATCCCAGTCGGCACTCACCTCAGCCGATCCCGTGGCCGCGCCGGTGAGCGTCGCGGCTTCGAGCGAGAGCCGCGTTCCGTCGATTAAAAACCTTGCTGATTCAACATGATACGGACTAGTTTCCCCGAGTCGCAAGACGCCGTTGTGGAGTTCGATCGAACCGTGCGCCGGGGCTGTGGAGGCGAAGTCGAGAGGGCCGGCAAGAGTCCCCTCCACACTGAGCCCGGGCGGAACCGGCGCGCCCAGCCGCGTGGCGACATCGAGCAGCGTGGCCGCGGGAAGGCCGTCGAAAAGGAATCGCGCCTGCCAGGCGATCCGCTTGAAAAGTCCCTCGGCCGTCATGCGGAAGGTGAGGGGCAAGCCGGCGGCATCCTTTGGCGCGGCCGTGCCAACTTCGACAGTCTGCCTGTCGAGGTTTAGAACGCCAGCGTATGGAATCGACCAGTCCCGGCCTCGAATCCCGAAAAGCGAGGGTTTCTGCAGGTCGCCCAGCCGGACAGTGCCGCGTACCTGGATGTTGTCCGGCGAGCCGGAAAGGTGGGCGCGCGAAGAGAGTCGGCCCTGCACGCCGGGATCCCGCCCGGTGAGCAGCACGGCCACTTCCGAAATGACGCTCCGTTCCAGTTCGAGGTCGAGGTCCAGAATGCCTCTGTTACCACCGGCGGGCCGCCAGCGCCCGGCCCCCGAAAATCGGCCAAACCCTTGCGCCGAACGGTCCGTTCGCGCGGGCGAGGCCTCATAACTCCAGGAGAATTCGCCCTCGGGCGACGAAGGCGCATTGAGATCCAGATCCACTGAGTTGAGGAAGAACGGCGACTTTCGCAGCCCGTCGCGGAAATTGATGCGACTGTTGCTGACTTGCAGTTTGGGCGCTCGCGCGTCCCGCTGGAGGCTGCGGGTCATCTGCGAGAGGAAGATTGCAAAATTCCAGCCACTTTCCTCGGTTCGGGCTATGTTGAGGCTGGCCTCATCCAGGAGGACGGAAGAACATTCGAACCGGCCTTTCAGAAGGCTGTCCCAGCGCAGACCGACTTGGATCTCACTGACGTAGGCGAGCGGCTCGATGCCGAAGGCGGCGGAGTCGTGAATCACCAGGTTCTTTGCTGACAGCCCGGGTGACGGATAGAGGCTGTAGCGGACGTCGCTCAGTTCGACAGTGCGGTCCAGGGTGCGCTCAAGCGCCTGCTTCAGCGGAGCTTCAAATCGCGTGGCCGGGATGTAGGGGGCCAGCAGAATGCCCGCGCCGTAGATCACTGCCAGAGCCAACACGAGCAGCAGCACGCGTCCCCAGGCAAACCCACGCCGGCCGGCCGGCGCGATCGTGGTCTCGACAGGCTGGCTCATCGCGGAAGCCTCTCCCCTGAGGCGTCGCTGTCGGCGTCCTCCCGGGGGCTCTTCGTCCTTGGCGACGCTTTCGTACGCCATTTTTCGTAGGCGACAGGATCGTCGATGTCGTCCAGAATGGCGCTATCCGGCACTTCTACTTGGCAAGTCGCCGAGCGGCGGGCTTGCAGCAGATCGCGAGCCGTGGCCCCTTCGGGCAGACTCAGGAACTCCTCGGCGCAGGAAGCGCGCAGGAGAACCGGATGCCCGCGTTTGCCGTGGAACACCGGCACCACGTAATCCGATTCGCCGAACGCGTTCTTCAATGCGAGCACGGTGTCGCGCTCGATGCCGGGCGCATCGACAGGCGTGAAGAAGACGCCCTTCGCGCCGCGCGCGGCAGCCCTCAAGCCGCATTGCAGCGAGCTGATCTGGCCGCGGGCAGGATTCGGATTGAGGATGAAGACGATCTCAGACGCCCGGCGGGCCGAAGCCGCGATTCGCTCCGCGTCTCCGCCAAGCACGGCGTAGACGGCGCAGCCACAGTCCAGAAAGACGCCGGCAAGCCGATCGAGGAACGTAGTGTCCGTACCGGCGTCGAGCAGTGCCTTCGGTGTTCCCATGCGGGAAGAAGACCCGGCGGCGAGGATGACGGCGGCGAATTCCGGCGCGGCGAGAGTCACTGCGGCAGCGCTCTCGACTCGTCATGCGGGAAGACCGACATGGAGAGCGCCCGCCAGTCCGATTTGGGTTGGCGGTGGACCGCCACCATCTCGGCCGCGACGCTGACGGCGATCTCCTCGGGCGTGAGCGCGCCGATGTTGAGGCCCATGGGTCCGTAGACACGCTCTAGGCGCTCGCGCGGAATACCTTCCTTCTCCAGTTCCTTCACGACACTGATGACCTTGCGCTTCGAGCCGATCAGTGCGATGTATCGCGCCCCGGTCGTCACCGCCCAGCGCAACACAAGCATGTCGTCGCGATGGCCGCGCGTGACGATGATGAGATACGACATGGCGTTGACTGAGAGTTGCGGAAAGACCTCCTCGAACCCGGCGGCGATGATCTCTTCCGTCTCGGGAAAACGCTCGCGGTTGGCGAAGGACTTACGGTTGTCTATGACGGTCGTGTGAAAGCCGAGCAGGCGGGTGACCTTGGCCAGGCTTTGCGAAATGTGCCCCGCGCCGAAGATGAACGCGCGGAGCTGTGGTTCGACGGGTTCGACAAAAATCTCCAAGCGGCCTCCGCAGATCAGCCCTTCCTCGTAGGCGGCGTCCCGGCCCAGGTTAA
>JBEKHU010000453.1:0-3987 GCA_050012115.1 Bryobacteraceae bacterium
CGAGCTGCAGCGTACGGCCACACGGCCGTGGACGTTGATGGAGATCTGCGGCGGGCAGACGCATTCGATCGTCAAGAACGGGCTGGAGGCGCTGCTGCCGCCGGGCATCGAACTGGTGCATGGGCCGGGCTGCCCGGTGTGCGTGACGCCGGCCGAACTGATCGACGCCGCGGTGGCAATTGCGGCACGGCCCGAAGTGATCTTCACGAGCTTCGGCGACATGCTGCGGGTGCCGGGATCGCGCGGGCGAGCGACGAAGGGACCCGCGGCGCTGCTGGATGCGCGCGCGGCGGGCGCGGATGTGCGGGTCGTCTATTCGGCTCTGGACGCGGTGAAGATCGCGGCGGCGAACCCGGGGCGGCAGGTGGTGTTCTTCGCGGTGGGCTTCGAGACGACCGCGCCGGGCAACGCGCTGGCCGTGCTGCAGGCCGAAGCGTTGGGGCTCGAGAACTTTTCGATCCTGGTGGCGCACGTGCTGGTGCCACCGGCGATCGAAGCGCTGCTGGCCTCGCATGAATGCCGAGTGCAGGCGCTGCTGGCGCCGGGCCACGTGTGCGCGATTGAAGGCTCGGAGGAATACGCGCGGCTGAGCGAGCGCTGGGAGGTTCCGATTGTCGTGACGGGCTTCGAGCCGGTGGATCTGATGGAAGGCATTCTAATGGCCGTGCGGCAACTGGAAGCCGGCCAGGCGCGGCTCGAGAACCAATACAGCCGCGCGGTGCGCGCGGCCGGCAATGCGCCGGCACGCGAGACGGTGGCGCGCGTATTCGAAGTGACCGACCGGCCGTGGCGGGGACTGGGGACGATCGCCAGGAGCGGGCTGGCGCTGCGCGAGGCGTATCGGAAATTTGATGCCGTCGAGAGGTTCGGCGCGGGCCCGGGGGCGGCGAAGGACGATGGCGAGTGCATCAGCGGGTTGATTCTGCAAGGCCTGAAAAAGCCGCGCGAGTGTCCGGCCTTCGCGACCCGGTGCACGCCGGAACAGCCGCTGGGGGCGCCGATGGTTTCGAGCGAAGGCGCCTGCGCGGCGTACTACCACTACGGGCGGAAGGTATAGCCCGGATGTTTCACCAGCAATCGGCTACGGCGCGCGATAGGACCGCATCTACTGCGTTGCGCTTGGCCCAGGGGGCACCCCCCGTCCTCGACGTACAGCCGAGTACGCCTGCGGGCGGCTCCCGTCACGCGCCTTGTATATGCAGTCCTCTCATCGCGCCTCGCTGCGATCGTGGTGAAACATCCGGGCTGGGCCGCGCCAATGAGTGAAGACGGCTCGAGCCTGCCGGCGCTGGCCTGCCCGCGCCCCTCCGAGGGCGGCGGACAGATCGTGCTGGCGCACGGCGGCGGCATGCGCATGACGCAGAAGCTCCTGGAAGAGGTGTTCTATCCCGCATTCGGCAATGCGGCGCTCGCGACAAAGCACGACGGCGCGGCGCTGGAGACGGGGGCGGGCCGGCTGGCATTCACGACCGACTCCTACGTGGTGCGGCCGCTGTTTTTTCCGGGCGGATCGATCGGCGAGCTGGCGGTCTACGGGACGGTGAACGACCTGGCGATGTGCGGCGCGCGGGCGGTGGCGCTGAGCGCCGGTTTCATTCTCGAAGAGGGACTTTCGATCGACACGTTGAAGCGGGTGGTGGCGGCAATGCGCGAGGCCGCGGCGCGAGCCGGCGTGAGCATTGTCACCGGAGACACGAAGGTCGTCGAACGCGGCAAGGGCGACGGTGTGTACATCAATACGTCGGGTATTGGCGTCGTCCACGGCCCGGCAATTCTGCCGTCGCGCATCGAGCCGGGGGACGCGATCCTGGTGAGCGGCGACCTGGGCGCGCACGGCATCGCGATTCTGGCCGCACGCGAGCAGTTGGGGGTTCAGACCGATCTCCAGAGCGACGCCGCGCCGTTGTGGGAGCCGGTGGAGGCGCTGCTGAAGGCGGGCCTCGAGATCCACTGCCTGCGCGACCTGACGCGCGGCGGCCTGGCGGCGGCGGCGAACGAACTGGCGTCGACACGCGGACTGGACATCGAACTCGACGAGCCGTCGATTCCGGTGCGTGACGAGGTGCGCGCGGCGTGCGAGTTGCTCGGCTTCGACCCGCTGTATATAGCCTGCGAAGGGCGATTCTGCGTCTTCCTCCCGGAGACTCAGGCGGAGAGAGCGGTGAGCATTTTGCGTGCCTGTCCGGTGAGCGCTGGCGTGGTGCGCGCGGGCCGGGTCAGGGACGAAGCGCGCTTCGGCGTGATCATCCGCAGCCGCTACGGCTCCTCGCGCGTGCTCGATCTGCCGTCGGGCGAGCAACTGCCGCGAATCTGCTGAAGGCGCCCGGGCCGGCCGCTACAGCAGCTTGGTCACAGGGCTGAAGCGGGCGTCCCCGACTAAGGGCGAGAACACGGGTGACAGACGGCTCTGTCCACACGGCGCAGAGGAGAAAGAGTGTGGATAGAGAGATTTGTGCGCGCCTAGGACAGAGACGTCAGTCCCCGGGTTTCGTCGGGCGAGCAACTGCCGCGGATCTGCTGAGGGCGCCCGGCCCGGCCGCTACAGCAGCTTGGTCACGCCCGGCACGAACGTCGGATAGATTCCGTCCGGCCCGAGCTTGACGGGCGGCTCCATGTCCATGTTCACGTCCTCGGGCAGCGGCGGGTAGAAGAAATCCGACTTGTCGAGCTGATCCCAGGTGACCTCCTGGCCGGTGTAGGAGGAGAACTGACCCATGATGCCGATTTGCGTGCTGCGCGCCATGTAGTCGCCGTTGTTGACCGGCTTGCCGGTGCGGATGCCATTGAACAGCGCGACGTGCTCGAGGTCGTAGGCGCTGGCCTTGGACTTCGCCTCCTGCGATTCCCAGTTGGTCTCGCCCGTAATGCGCAGCCTCAGCAGGTCGCAGCGTCCCTTGCTGCCCAGGATCAGGCTCGAGTTCTCGTTGTAGCAGTTGTCGATGGTGCGGCAGAAGGCGTAAACGCGCACACCCTTGGGGAAGTCGTAGACCACGGCGTTGTGGTCGAAGGTGTCGCCGTAGATCTCGCCGTGCAGCGTCGAACGACCGCCCATGGCGTAGCAGCGCAGCGGCGCGGCGTTGTGCAGCGCCCAACTGGAGCGGTCCAGATTGTGGATCAGCGTCTGCGGCACGTCGTCGCCAGAGAGCCAGTGGAAATGGTACTGGTTGCTGGCCTGGTATTCGACCTCCTGCATGCCCGGGCGGCGCTGGTACATCACGTAGGGCGGCCGCAGCCAGGTCTCCTGGATGGCGACGATCTCGCCGATGGCGCCGTCGTGCACGCGCTGCATCACTTCCTGGTAACCAAGGTGGTAGCGGCTCTGGAGTCCCGAAACAATTGACAGGTTTTTTGTTTTGGCGAGCTCGCAAGCGGCGCGCAGGCGCTGGATGCCGACCGGGTCGATGGCGTGCGGTTTCTCGACGAAGACGTGCTTGCCGGCCTGGATTGCCGCCAGGGCGTGGAACGAATGGAACTTCGCCGCATTGGCGATGATGACGACGTCGGAGACCTCGATGACGTGCTTGTAGGCGTCGAAGCCGGTGAAGCACTGCTCGTCGGGGACCTCGACCTGGTCGGGGAACTTCAACTTCATCGCGGAGCGGCTCTCCTGGATGCGGTCGAGCAGCATGTCGCCCATGGCAACGATGTGCACGTCGGCGCCGGCGCGCATGGCGTTCAGCGCGGCGTCGGGGCCGCGATTGCCGCAGCCGATGATGCCGACCTTGATGATGTCGCTGCCGGCGACGTAGGCCGAGGCCGGCACAGCGGCGAGCGCGGCGGCGGAGAGTTTCATGAAATCGCGACGCGTCGACGCGGCGCCGGAGCGAGTAGAGATGGAGGAGGTGTTGTCTAGCTGCATGGTGGGGACCCTTATGGAACCTATCGCACCTGGAACTTCCCGGCAAGCACCGGACGGCCGAAATGCGGGCCCGCGCCATCTGCAATAATCGGATCATTGGAGTGAAAACTCGTATGCCGGACAATTCA
>JBEKHU010000454.1:0-3981 GCA_050012115.1 Bryobacteraceae bacterium
CTGCTTGCCGCGCCTCAGAGCTTGACCGACGTCGTCACCACCGGCCCATGCACGGGAACTGGACGCACCCGCGCCGCTTCACGGCGACCTGGCCCACGGCCCACTCCACCGCCTCAGGCATCACTACGGGTGACTACGAGAAGGGGCTGGCTGCCACGACGAATCTCGTCTGGCCACCGGCCAAAGGGGAGCTTTTTCTCTTGACAACCCCTTCTATAGAATAACTTACAGATGCGACGTACCAGTCCATGGTTCGAATCCCGGCCTCACCGCCAGAAAATAAGTGACGTAGCTTTGATCCCCGGCTCTGTCCCAATCCATTAGAACCCCGCGGCTGCAAACATCCTGCAACCGGACTCCCAGGCACGCTGTGGGACAGGAAGGAACCTTGCGGGCTCAAGACTCGACAAAACGCGAACTACGCGACCGGGTGATGCTGGTTCGCAATCGCCTTCCTGAGCGCGTTGTCGATGAGATGGGCGGTCTCCTCCTGCATCCCTGGTAGGAGATTCGAGTAGACATCCAGCGTGATGCCTTCTATAAAGTGGCCTGGCGCGCTGGCTTATGGAACTGCTTCGTCCACGCAATCGGCCGTGTTAATGATTGCGGCGGCCATGTCAGCAAACTCCCAAGGATTACACAAGTTGCCTGGGCATACAGCGGCTGAAACTCGATTCTGGCGCCCGTAACCCCAGAGCGCGGGCGAGCGTCGCATACAACATCGAGTATCGTGCTTCACTTCCATTCGGAGCGCAGACATGGTGCGTCTCATCGCTTGGGGCGGTTTTCCGGCGACGCTGACGCGTGCGGGGAGTCGGTTGAGGTCGGCTGTGAACGGCGCGAGCGACAAATGAGGCGCCTCCTGATCCAAGTCGTTCTGAGGTTTATGCTATGCGCGGCCTTCGTGTGCCCGCCTGTCCTGTGCGCGACCCGGTATAGCGGTTCAGTCAGAGCCGCGGATCAATTCATCCCCGGAGCCACCGTGACCGCCAGCCAGGGAAACACCACGGCCGTAGCCTATACCGACGATGCCGGGCGCTACAGTCTGGAGTTGGCGCCCGGCGTGTGGGACATCCAGGTCGAGATGCTTGGATTCAACACCGTTCACGAACAGGTCAGCGTCGGCAGTGAACCTGGTTTCAAGGATTGGACGCTCGAGATGCCGCGCCTCGGCGAATCGACCGCTCCCAAGAAAGGCGCTGCCTCTAATTCGACGACGGCTTCCGCTGCGCCGCTCACTGCGCAACGAGCACGCGGAGGGCCCCCCAGAAATGGGCCGGCGCGGAATCTGGCGGGAGGCACCGGGCCGCAGCCGGGGCCGGGTTTCCAGAATGCGCAAGTCAAAGCCACGGACGTCGGACAGCAGTCGCTCGCGGAAGCGGCGGCGGACGCAGCCTCTGCCGATATGGCAGCAGCCAATTTGGGCGGCGAGGCCGATGACGCTCTGCTCGTGAACGGGAGCACGAGCGGCGGGCTGGCCCAATCGAGTGACGACCAGGCACGGCGGCAGCGGATGGAGAGCGGGGGAGGCGGGAATGGAGGCGCTCCTATGGGCAACGGGCTCGGTGGTACGGCATTGGGCACGCCGCCTGGAATGAGCGCTCCGGGAAGCGACAGCCTCGGTCTGGGCGGGTTTGGAGCCAGCGGCATCAACGAAGGATTCGGACCTGGCACGGGCGGCGGTCAGGGGCCCGGTGGCGGCGGATTTGGCGGTCGTGGCGGCGGTGGCGGGGGTGGGGGTGGCGGCGGATTTGGGGGTGGCGGAAGACGTGGTGGCGGAGCAGGCAACGCGAACAACCGCCGCGGCCCGTACAATGGCCAGTACGCCAGTTTCGGCAATCGGCGCCGCAACCAGCCCGCTTACACGGGTTCGATCTTCATACGGCTGGAGAATTCCGCCCTGGACGCGGCTCCTTTTTCGCTCAATGGCAAGGCGGAGCCAAAGCCTTCTTACGCCATGGGCAGTTTTGGCGTGAATGTTGGGGGACCGTTGAACATCCCCAAACTCATCCATCTCCCGCGCGCCAGCTTCTACTTCACTTACCAGGGCTCACGCAGCCGCAATCCGTACAGCGCGCAATCGTCGGTACCCACGCTAGCCGAGCGCAATGGCGATTTCTCCCAGACACAGGTGAATAGTGCGCCCGTGACCATCTATGATCCGCTCACCCACGTGCCATTCGCCGCTAACGTGCTGCCAGCCTCGCGAATCAATCCAGCCTCGGCGGGACTACTGCAATACTTCCCGGCGCCCATCTACGACGGCATCGTGCAAAACTACGCGATCGTTACTTCAACTCCAAACAATAGCAACAACATCGGTCTTCGGCTCAACGCACCTATAACGAATAAGGACCGGCTGAACTTCAACGTCCAATACCAGAACCGCGACTCGAAGACAGAGCAGCTTTTCGGCTTCCAGGACTCCGGCGCCGGTGACGGAGTGAGCGCGTCGGCGGGATGGAGCCACAGTTTCGCTCCGCGCTTCAACAACAGCGCCAACGTGACCTTCAACCGCAACGTCAATCGAACGTCGCCGTACTTTGCCTATGGGGAGAATATCGAGGGTGATCTGGGCATTGGCGGCACTTTACAGACTCCGCTCGACTACGGCCCGCCGAACTTATCCTTCACCAACTTCGGCGGACTTTCGGATGGCACGCCGTCGCTAACTCGCAGCCAGACGACAAACTTTACCGACACGATCACTTATGTCCTGCACCGTAAGCATAACCTGGGGTTTGGCTTCTTATTCCGGCGGATGCAACAGAACAGTTTAAATTATAGGAACGCGCGCGGATCTTTCAGCTTCAGCGGCCTGCAAACCAGTGAATTGAGCGCCGTGGGCAACCCGATAGCCGGCACGGGCTATGACTTCGCCGACTTCCTGCTTGGCCAGCCGCAATCCAGTTCTTTGCAATACGGCGACGATAACTACTACCTTCGGAGCTGGGCGACTGGCTGGTATGCGCGAGACGACTGGCGTCCCAGCCGCGGGCTTTCGTTCAATCTGGGTATCCGCTACGAGTACTTCGCACCCTACACGGAGTTATATGGCCGCATGGCCAACTTGGATATCAACCCGGGATTCACTGGAGTATCCGTCGTAACGCCGGGCGAGGCCGGGTTGCCGAGCAGCCTGATCCGGCCCGACAGTCACGCCTTCTCGCCCCGCTTAGGTTTTGCCTGGAGACCAAACGCAAAAGCCAGCACGGTCATCCGTGGTGGATACAGCATCTTTTATAGCCCTTCCGCATATGCTCAGCTCGGGACCACCCTGGCGACACAGCCGCCATTTTCGACCACGGTTTCGTTGACCAACAGCCCTGAAAATCCGCTGACACTCCAAAACGGCTTTCCCGTCATACCCTCTCAAACCATCCCGAACACCTTCGCCATCGACCCGAACTTCACGCTGGCTTACGCCCAGACCTGGTCTTTCGCGATCCAGAATACGCTGCCGCACGGGCTGGTGCTCGAACTCGAGTACATCGGTACCAAAGGCACGGACCTGCCCGTCGCGGAGCAACCGAACAGGCCCTTGCCCGGATCTTCGCTGGCCAATGCGCAGGCGCAGTTGCAGATTCCCTACGCCACAAGCTTCACCTACGAGACTTCGCAGGCCAATTCGATCTTCAATGCAGGGCAGGTGCGGCTTACTCGCCGCTTCGCGAGGGGAGTCTCGGCAGCGCTGCTGTACACCCGCTCGAAGTCGATTGACGATGCGTCGGGTTTCAATGGTCCCGGCGGTACGATAGTGCAATTCATCGATAACCTGGGCCTGGAGCGCGGCCTCTCTACTTTTGACCAGCGGAATAACCTCCAGACTACCTTCTTGCTCTCTTCGCCCGTCGGCGTGCACGGCATGTTACGGAACGGTGGCTGGATGACGAAAACCCTGGCCGGGTGGACCCTGAGCGGAACGTTGACGGCGGCTTCTGGGATGCCGCTCACCGCGCTCGTTGCCGGCAACCTCTCCAA
>JBEKHU010000455.1:0-3978 GCA_050012115.1 Bryobacteraceae bacterium
CGCATTCCTGGAATCAACAGTTTAAGGGCCGCGGAAGGTCAAGCTTGACCTTCCTGCGCCCGCCCGGGCTGCTTACCGCCGCCGCCCGGGCGGCCATCCACTGACGCTCAGACTCAGTCTGAGAGTTCTTCCAGGATCACGTCGAGACTCTGCCCGGCGGGTGCTCCAGGGTTATCCTCCGAGGCAGGCCGGCAGCCCCTGCGGAAGCGTGTTCCGGCTCAGCCGCGGAGCTCTTCCAAAGTGATGACTTCCGTGCCGAGTTTCTGGACCACCAGTGCCGCTGCGCGCAAGCCGAGTTCGGCGGCGATAGGGAGCGTGGCGCCGGCGGCGATGGCGACGGCGAGGGTGGCCAGGACCGTATCGCCCGCGCCGGTCACGTCGTAGACGCTGCGGGCGGGGGCAGCGAAGTGGCGCGGAGCATTCTCCAGAGCGAGTCCCGGCTCGAACAGCGTCATCCCGTCGGCGCCTTCAGTTACCAGCAGCGCGCCGCCGCCCAGCTCATGCAGGACCAGCGCCGCGGCGGCCAGGGTGTCCTGGTGATTCAGGACCGGACGACCGGCCAGGAGGCCGAGTTCGATGCGATTGGGCTTGAGCAGGGTGACGCCGCGCCAGGGGGCCGCGGAGGCGGTTTTGGGATCCGCGAGGACGGGCTTGCCGGCGGCGCGGGCGAGTTCGATCAGCCGCGGGACGAGAACGGAGCTGAGCACCCCTTTGCCATAGTCGGAGAGCACGACGGCATCGCATTCGGCCAGCGCGTGCGAGAACCGGGCCAGGAGGGCGTCGACGATCTCCGCGGGCAGGGGAGCGGCGGATTCGTCATCCAGACGGACGACCTGCTGCTGATGGGCCACGACCCGGGTCTTGACCGTGGTCGGACGCGTGGCGTCGACGAGCAGGGATGCGGCGGACACGCCCTTCTCCTCCAGGCACCGGCACAGCGCCGCGGCGGCCTCATCCCGGCCGGTCACGCCCAGCAGCGTGACCTTCGCGCCGAGCGCGGCGATGTTGACGGCAGTGTTGGCCGCGCCGCCGGGAGCGGCCACCTCGTGCGTTTTGTGCACCACGGGCACCGGGGCCTCGGGCGAAATGCGCGACACCGCTCCGTAAATGTAGCGGTCGAGCATGACGTCGCCCGCGACGAGCAGACGGGTGGCAGGAAAGCGTTGCAGCAGGCTGGCGTATTCAGACATGGAAGACGGCTCGAATGGACTCTTCTCCATAGTGGCACCGCCGGCGTGGAGGTTTCAGCAGGAATGTGCGCTGTTTCCTCTACCAGGTGAAGGACGCGTGCTGAATCAGGACCGGCTTCTGGGTGTGGCTGGTGAGGTAGAAGAGGCCGGCCGCGGCTGCCGGCGGGGCCTGGAAGACGGCGGAATAGTCGGTCCAATCTGGTGTGCAGGTGATCACTTCGCCGGAGGGCGGCAGAGCTTTGCCGCTGGCGTCGAGCCAGTTGATCTGCAGGCGCGTCTGGGTGCCCGGCTCGGTACAACGGGCGCGGATCGACGCCTTGTAAGAGGTGCCCGGGGTGACCTTCACGAGTTGGTGGGCGTGGTTCTGTTCGGTCACGCGGACGGCGTGCTCGGACGACAGAACATCGACGGGTCCGCCGGTATCCCAATTCAGCAGGCCCTCCCGAAAATCTGCGTTGAGCAGAAGTTCGTTCTTGTAGGCCAGCAGGCTGTCCAGTTGAATCACCGCCCCGGAACGCGCCAATGCAACGGCCGTTGACGCCCCGGCCGCGGTGCGGTAGGCCGAGCAGACGGCGAAGCTGTCGGCGTAGGTGTGGAGCGCCACGCAGTCGTCGTTTCTGACCGAAACCCCGTAGGCGGCGAGGTGCGCCTTGTCGTACCAGCCCCCGGCGAGGATGCGCAGCGGGCCGGTGTGGTGGCTGATGATGGATGCGATGCGTGGGCCCAGCCAGCGGTCGGGCGGCACGGGCCGGGCGCTGGGGACGATGCGGACGAAGCGGCTATCGGCGGGGAGCATGGGTACGAGGTATGCGCTCAGCGCCGAGTCCGGCATGACATACAACGTATTGGCAGTGCGGAGTTCGCTCGGGATCGTGGTTTCGAACCAGGAGTCGCCGTAAGGCCGGCGGCCCCAATCCGGGATCCGGACCCAGGCGATGCCCAGGAGCGCCAGCGCGACGAAGGCGCGCTGCTTGGCCCCGCGGTTTGCGATCAGGCAGTCGCACAAAGCCAGGATGGCGAGGGGGCAGAGCAGCTCGAGGGCGGTCGCGTAGCGCATGTGGCCGAAGGTGTAGAGCCACAGCAGATAAGCGAGCGTGAAGAACCACAGCAGCAGCCGGCGGTGGGCCGGATTCAAGAGAGAAGCGGCTGTGCCCTCGGCGTTGCGCGCCGCGGGCCTCAATCGGCTGAGCGCGAGGACCAGGACCGGCAGCAGCAGGACGACAAAGACCGCGAAGCGGAGATCGCGGAAGGGAAACTCCGACGACAGAGAACTGGTCTTGGCGGCCCAGTGCAAGGGAAAATCGAGAGCCTGCCCCAGGGTGGTGGCCTTCCAACGGCCGTCCGAGAAGTTGGTTGAGGCGAGGTAGGGCGACTTGAAAATCCCGTTGAAAAAAGGGAAAAACGGATTGCCGAACTCGCGCGCAAGCGCGAACGCCCAGGAGCCGCCCACGAGCATCGCGGCGGCGGCAACCCCGGTACAGTAGCTCACGATACGGCGGAGGAAACCCGAGCGGCTGAAGGTCGTACAGAGGGTGAGCAGTAGTGCGAGGGCGAAGACGCCATTCACAAGTTTGAAGCCCATGGCCAGGCCCAGCGCCACACCGGCGGCAAGGACCAGACGCCAGGAGGGGGACTCGGCATCGCGCAGCACGGCGAGCAGGCCGAGCATGACCAGCAAGGGTGTCCAACTGTCGGTGAACGACGTGCCCACAGCCGAAAGGAAGAGCGGACTCCAGAGGCCCGCGACGGCGGTCAGAAAGGAAAGCGCGATGCGGTTGCGAGGCCCGAGGCCGGCCAGCGCGGTCCAGGTGAGCTGGTAAAGAAGGCCCAGACTCAATCCGGCGAGCGCGCCGAAGAGTATGCCGACCAACACGGGCGGGAGGTGATCGACCGCCCAACAGAAGGGCAGATAGGCCACCGGGTTCAGGAATTGTCCAATCTGGGCGGCGAAAATGTCGAGACCGAGGCGGCCGTGCAGGAGGCAGTAACAGCCGTAGTAGTGGTAGTTGCGGAAGTCGTAGTTCGCGTCTTTCCCCAGGAAAACGGCATAGATTGCCAGGGCGACCGCGCCGAGGAGGGTGACGGCCAGCAGATCGGTTCTGACCGGCAGCCCGAAGAAACGTCTGGGAGTGGGGTCATCTTGCGTTGGCATGAGCGGGACTCGTTCTCCTACACACTGGAGCAATAGTTAAGACCACGGCACGTGAGCGGCACGGGAACCCGGCCGGGCGTGGGGCGGGGCGATGCAGTGTTGCCGGCACGAGCCTACCAGGCCATCGATGCATGCTGAATCAGGACCGGCTTTTCGGTATGGCCGGTGACGTAGAAGTAGCCGGAGGCCGCGTTGGCAGGGGCAGTAATCACGGAGGAATAGTCGGCCCACTGGCTGGTGCAGCTCACGGGTAGGAGGTATGGGGGCAGGCCGCGCCCGGACTTGTCGACCCAGTTCACCTGCAGGCGAGTGAACGTGTCCGGTTGCAGGCAGCGGGCGCGGATCAGCAGGCGGTAGGCGGCGCCGGGGGTGACGGGAACGAGCTGGTGGACGTGCAACTTTTCGGTGACGCGGACGGCGTGTTGCCTGGCGAGCACTTCGACAGGCCCGCCGGCTTCCCAACCCAGCAGGCCGGACTTGAAGTCGTTATTGGTCAGGAGCTCGTGCCGGTAGACGATGACGGCCTCTGGAGCGGCCGATGCGGCCTGTGCCAGCAGCACGGCCGAATTCGCACCGTCCGAGGTGCGATAGGCGGAACAGACGTTGATCTGATCGGCGTAGGTGTGAACGGCGACG
>JBEKHU010000456.1:0-3978 GCA_050012115.1 Bryobacteraceae bacterium
ATGTCCGATTGGTAGTTGCGCGAGGGCTCCAGCTCGCCCTGGTTCGTGTTGCCGATCGCGGTGCCGTCGGCGGCGAGAAACGCGGCCGCGGGGATGCCCTTGTCCAGGTTCATGCCGAGTTTCTCGGCCAGGTCCAGGTTCTTGTCGTACCGGCCGAGGTCGACCGCGACCACTTCGAAGTGCGCCCGCACGTAGGCGCGCGTCTCGGGCTCGTCCAGCAGCCGGTGCAGCACGATGCAGTCCCCGCACCAGTTCGCGCCGAAGATCACCATCACGTCCTTGTGGGCGGCGCGGGCGCGCGCCTTCGCCACGCTCAGGTCCTTCTTGGCGTCGGCATCGGGGTTGTACGGCTGTTGGTGCTCCTGTGCGCCCGGGGCCGCGGCCGGGTTGGCCCATTGCGCGTACGAGCTTGTGCCGGCCGCCAGACACGCGGCGAGCAACACGACGGCGCCGTGCAGCAGCCCTGGCTTCCGGTTCTGAATGCGGGTCATGCGGCCTCCCAAGGTACGTCGCCGTGTCGTTCGATCCGAACCGCGACACGCGGATCCTGCCTCTTCCACTTTGCCATCGCCGCGACGCTCAGTAGCCTTGCTCGCGCAGGCCCGCTTCGGTGAGCCGCGGCTGGCTGAGGT
This sequence comes from Bryobacteraceae bacterium, assembly GCA_050012115.1. Taxonomy (GTDB): domain Bacteria; phylum Acidobacteriota; class Terriglobia; order Bryobacterales; family Bryobacteraceae; genus CAIVVT01. Next base: position 633 of record JBEKHU010000456.1, read on the forward strand.
CGAGGGCGCCCAGCATCTTTTCGACGTATTTCGCCAGCACGTCGGTTTCGAGGTTCACCACGTCGCCCGGGCGACGCGAGCGCAGGTTGGTGTGGGCCCACGTGTGCGGGATCACGGTGACGCTCATCACGCCGCCCTCGATCTCGGCCACGGTGAGGCTGATGCCGTCGATAGCCACCGAGCCTTTGTAGACAAAGTAGCGGTCGAGCTCGGGCGGCACTTTCACTCTCAGCCAGTAGTTCTCGCCGCCCAGCGGTTCGAGCGATAGCACCTCGCCGGTGCCGTCGACGTGGCCCTGCACGATGTGGCCGCCGAGGCGCGCGCCGGCTTGCAGGGCGCGTTCGAGATTGACCGGACTGCCGGGCCTCAGTGCGCCCAGACCCGAGCGGCGCAGGGTTTCGGGCGCGACGTCGGCGCCGAAGGTCGAGGGCTGCGGGTCGACGACGGTCAGGCAGACGCCGTTGACCGCAACGCTGTCGCCCGTACGCAGGCCGGAGCACACCAGCGGCGCGCGGACCTTCAGTCTGCTGCCGGTGGCGCGGGGCTCCAGGCTCTCGACGGCGCCGAGCTCTTCGATGATGCCGGTGAACATGCCTTCTACAGTCCAGTCTGCAACGGCTGCGCTCAGTTGCGTTGAGTAATTTGAAGGAACAAAGCCAATTCCGTGCAAGCCCTTTTCCTGCTTTAGATTACAACGGCTGTCAAGGGCCCGAAAGGAGTCGGGAGGCTCACCCGTGTCGAACCCTTAACATTTCTTTACGCCCAGCGCGTAACGCTTTCCTTTCTGGGCCGTTAACTAGAAGTGGAAGTGGTGAGCGCCAATTGGCTCCCACGACCAGGAATTGTACCTGTAGTTGCACTTGGCCGAATCAGAAAAGGTGAGAAGAACTATGCATCTGAATGTGAACTCGAAGCTCGCGGCCGTCCTCTTGGCGGCACTCCTTGTTCCGGCGCTTGCTTTTTCGCAGACGCCCGCGCCTGAAGCGCCCGAAGATCAGGGTCCGGGAGGCGCTCCCACAATGATCACTGTCCGCACCGCTGAAGGCCCCGAGATGGAAATGGGCCCCGGCATGGACATGGACATGGGCCCTGGCATGGGAATGGGTCCGGGTATGGGCATGCGCATGGGAATGGGGATGCACGGCGGCGGACACGACATGGGATTGGGTCGGGCGATTAACGACCCCAAGCTCCGCGAAGAACTTGGAATCACGCCTGAGCAGGTCACGAAGATCCGCCAGGAGATGCTGAGTTTCCAGAAGACAGAGATCATGTCACGCGCCGACCTTCAGGTGAAGCGGCTCGAACTGCACAGCCTGCTGACGGCCGAGACACCCGACCGGGCCGCAATCGACAAGGGCCTGCAGGAGGCCAACACGGCCCAGTTCACGGTCGAGAAGGCGGCCATTTATCATCAGCTCGCCATGCGCGATCTGGTGACGCCCGAGCAGCGCCAGAAGCTGCAGAAGATGCGTGACGAGGCCCCGCGCCACTTCGCCTTCCAGGGCGGCCCGGTTGGTCCTGGCGGAATAAAGCATACCGGCGGGAACGTAATGTATATGCGCCGCCCCGGCATGGAGAAGACAATCATCATGCGCTCTGGCGAGGCGACCGCTATGCCTGCGCCGCCCCCGCCGCCGGAGCCGAAGCAGTAAGAGTCAGTTGAGTCGGCCCGCGTGCGGCAGTCATGCCGCCGAAGCTAGGACCACGCACGCCCGGTTACACCAACCGGGCGTGTGTGGCTTCTGAGCTGAGGGCGGAACGTTGAGGAAGATTGCGCCGCTGCTTCTGGCAAGTGACAAGGACAGTCGGCGCGGGTACCTCAGGAACTCACCGCGTTCACTCCAAAAAGGGAGAATGGCCCCAATTGGGCCATTTTTGAACGTAGAATCAGCGACTTACAGCCCCTAGCGGCCCAATCTGGGCCACTCCTCCTCCGCTCCTCGATCCCAATCCTCAGCTTGAAACGCGCGCGTGCGCGTCCCCGCAGCCCGTCACGCCGCGGCGTCCGGGCGGTCCTCTTGCAGCAGCGGAAACGAGCCTCCGGGCCGGTCAGGCGCGTGGTTCGGGTGCTGCATCCGGCTGCGCTCGAACAACCGTGGCCTCGACGGCGAACTCGTCGGGCGAGATGAGGTGCAGCGACAGGTCGCGCAAGCGGATGGCGTCGACGCGGCGGCGGCGGCCGATGCCGCCGGCGACGGGCAGCGCCAGCAGGCCGCCCCGGATCTTGGGCGCGTAGTAGTAGTAGATGCGGTCGGCGACGCCGCCCACAAGGGCGGCCCAGTTGACCTTGCTGCCGGCCTCGATCATCAGCGACAGAACCTTGCGCGCGGCCAGGGCCTGCACGACGGCGTGCATGTCGGTCTGGCCGCCGGGCTGGTCGGCCACCAGCACCTCGACGCCGCGTTCCTCCAACAGCTTGCGGCGCGTGGCCGGAGCGACCGAGGTGCACACGGCGAGCACGTCCCCGCGACAGCTTTCCACCATGCGGGACTGTAGCGGAAGGCGCAGTTGCGAGTCGAGGACGATGCGCAGCAGGGGGCGCGAACGCTCCAGGCCGCTGCGGTCGGTGAGCAGGCAGTCGTCGGCCAGCACGGTGCCGATGCCGGTCATGATCGCGTCGTGCAGGTGCCGCATCTGCTGCACATGGGCGCGCGCCTTCTCCGAAGTGATCCAGCCCGAATTGTCCTCGGGCGCGGCGATTTTGCCGTCGAGCGTGAGCGCCGATTTCAGCGTCACCAGCGGACGGCCGGTGCGCATGAAGTGGAAGAACGGGCGGTTCAGCGCCTCGGCCTCAGTAGCCAGCGAAGGATCGATCCCGACCTCCACGCCGCCCTGGCGCAGCAGCGCGAAACCGCGGCCGGCAACTAGAGGATTGGGGTCCTGGTGAATCGCCACGACCCGCGCCACGCCGGCCCGGACGAGGGCCTCGGCGCACGGCCCGGTGCGGCCCTGGTGGGAGCAGGGCTCGAGATTGATGTACAGCGTCGCGCCGCGGGCGCGCTCGCCGGCGTCATCCAAAGCGACGATTTCGGCATGCCGGGAGCCCGTCCAGGTGTGAAAGCCGCGCCCGACAATTTCGCCGTCGCGGACCAGGATGGCGCCGACGGCCGGATTGGGCGACGTGCGTCCGAGGCCCTGCCGGGCGAGTTCGAGGGCGGCGCCAAGATAGTGGGAGTTCATGGTTCGAAGAGGGAGGCGATGAAGCGTTCGGGGTCGAAAGGCAGCAGGTCGTCGGCCTGCTCGCCCACGCCGATGAAGCGGATGGGCAGGTTCAGCTCGCGCGTGATGGCGACGACGATGCCGCCCTTGGCGGTGCCGTCGAGCTTGGTGAGGATCAGGCCTG
>JBEKHU010000457.1:0-3977 GCA_050012115.1 Bryobacteraceae bacterium
ATAGAACGACGTGACGCCCAGCCGCTCGTCGCGCCCGTGGAAGCGGATGTCGTTGTTGTCCATGAAGAAGCCCTGGACGCCATAGGTCGGGATTCCCGCGGCGCGCAGGTACAGCCCGTCGGTCGCGCCCATCATCATGATCGGCACCACCGGCACGCCCGGCCACAGCGTGTCGGTCAGGCGGCCGACCTCTTTCAGAATGTCCGGGCGCATCGACGAGGCTGGCCCCTGGCTGACGTGTCCGGAGACGCTGATGTTCACCTGGTCGTCGTTGAACACGCGTTTGAGCGCGCTTTGCACATACTCGACCGTATCCTCGGGCAGCATGCGGCAGTTCACGTTCGCCGCCGCCAGTTGCGGCAGCGCGTTCTTGGCGTGGCCGCCCTCGATCTGCGTCGCCACGCACGTGGTGCGCAGCGTTGCGTTCCAGCGTGGCGAGGCCTGGGCCAGCTTCTGCAGCGCTTCGGCGGAGCCCGCGGCCGCCGCCGCGAAATCGCTGTTCGTGGCGCCGGCGCTGGTCTTGGCCATCGCCTCAAAGTACGCCCGCGTGGCCTCGTTGGTCTTCAGCGGGAATCCAAAATGCGCTAGCCGGTCGAGCGCGCCGGCGAGGTGGTAGATCGCGTTGTCCGCCACCGGCAGCGAGCTGTGCCCGCCCTTGTTGCGCACCTCCAGCCGGAAGTTGACCACGTATTTCTCGCTGATCTGGATGTCGTTCGAGAGCTTCCTGCCGTCGGCGATTTCGCCCCACCCGCCTTCATTCAGGCACAACTCCGCGTCGATCAACTCGCGCTGGTTCTTGATCAGCCATTCGACTCCGTTGTACGGCCCGCCGCCCTCTTCGTCCGCCGTCAGCGCCACGATGATGTCCCGGTCCGGCTGGAATCCCTCGCGCTTGTAGCGGATCAGGTTGGCGATCCACACCGCCGCCTGGGCCTTGTCGTCGCCGGTGCCGCGGCCGTAGAAGTAGCCGTCGCGCTCCGTGAACTGGAACGGATCCATGCTCCAGTCCTCGCGTTTGGCCTCTACCACGTCCGTGTGCGCGAGCAGCAGGATCGGCCTGCGCTTTCCCGTCCCGTGGTAGCGCACCACCAGGTTGCCCTTGGTGGGAATCGCTCCGCCCAGGAAGATATCGGACTCGGGGAAACCCGCCGCCCGCAGCCGCGCCGCCATGGCCTCGGCGGCGATCGTCGTCGAGCCCGTGGTGTAGCCCGTCTTCAGCTCGATCAGTTCCTTGTAGATGTCGCGGGCCAGTTGCCGTTCCGGCTCCGGCGGCATGTTCTGGCCTAGCAGGGTCACGACGGCCAGGCAGGGTAAAACGAGGAATCGAAGCATGACATATTGTTCCACACGATCCGGGGATCTGGCTCCCGGGACACGGTAAAAAGCGGTGCGCCACGAAGTCTGATCCCCGCCACGGCGCCGAGTTGTTAGCATGAATGGTCCACCTGTGTGCCGCCATGCCTGAGCCCGCGCTGCGCTTCGACAAGGTCACCTTCCGCTACTCCGCCGCCGAGGTCTTGCACGGCGTTTCCTTTCAGCTCCAGCCGGGCCAGGTCGTGGGTCTGCTCGGACCCAACGGAGCCGGCAAAAGCACCACTCTGAAGATCGCCACCGGCATCCTCGCCCCCGTCTCCGGCTCGGTCTCCGTCCTTGGCCTCCCTCTGCCTGAACGTGCCGTCGACGTCAAGCAGCGTGCGGGCTACGTCCCCGAAACCGCCGTGCTTTTTGACAGCCTCAGCGGCCAGGAGTTCCTCGAGCTCTGTGGCCGCCTGCACGACGTCCCGGAGGACCTGCTGCAATCGCGCATCCGCGACATCCTCGAAGCCTTCGGCCTCACCTCCGATCGCGTCAGCCGTCTCGACGCTTACTCCAAGGGCATGCGCCAGAAGATCCTGATCGCCGCCGCCCTGCTGCACAGTCCCGATCTGATCCTTCTCGATGAGCCGCTCTCCGGCCTCGACGTCAACGCCGCCATGCTCATCAAGGACCTCATCGCCGCCCTCGCCGCCCAGGGCAAGGCTGTCCTCTACAGCTCCCACGTGCTCGATGTCGTCGAGCGCGTCTGCGATCGCGTGCTGATTATCTACGACGGCCGCCTCGTCGCCGACGGCCCCGCACAGTCGCTCATGCAGCAGACCGGCGAAACCTCCCTCGAAGGCGCCTTCCGCCGCCTCACCCGCGCCACCATCGACCAGACCGGTCTCGCCCGCATCATCGAGGCGCTGCGCCCATGAACGCCTTGCGCGCCCGGCTGCGCCGCCTTTTACGCGGCCCGTTGCTCTCCGCCCTTCTGCGCCGCTGTGGCATCGATGCCCGCCGCTTCTGGCTGCTCATGGACCTCTTCGATCAACTTGCCGAACATGACGATCTGATGAGCGGACTTGGCCGCGACCAGGCCACCCTCCGCGCCCCGGCGCTGCTCTACGCCGCCATGACCGCCATCCTCAGCCTCTTCCTCGTCTCCGCCGCCCTGCCCGCGCGCGAGTACTTGCGGTTATTCCTCTTCATGTCCACGCTGTTGCTGCTCGTGCTGCTGATTTCGGAAACGGCCAACTCCCTCGTGAATCCCGTCGAAGGCCTCGTCCTCGCCCACCAGCCCATCGACGGCGCCACCTACACCGCCGCCAAGCTCTCCCATCTCGCCCGCATCCTGCTCTATTTCGTTCCGGCCTTGAACTTGATTCCAGCCTGCGCCGGCTTGGCGCTGAAGCAGACCAACTGGGCCTACCCGTTTCTTCATCTCGGCGCCGCCTTCGCCCTGGGCACGCTGGTCGCCTTACTCTGCTGCGCCGTCTTCGGCTGGCTCGTCCGCATCGTACCCGCCAGGCGCCTCAAGGCCGCCGGCCACATCGTGCAACTCGCGCCGTTCGTCGTCCTCTTCGGCTGGCGTCAGATCCGCCAGCTCTTTTCGCGCCTCGATTGGCCCGCCTTCGCCGCGGCGCATCCGGCCGCCCGCGCCGCCGTCTCCGTCGCGCTCGCCCTGCTCGCCCTCGCCGCCGTCGTCTTCGGCCTGCGCTCCCTCTCGGCCGACTACCTGATCCGCGTCTCCGCCATCGTGCACTCCTCCGGCGCGCACCCCGCTGCGCCGCGGCGTCCGGTCCGTGCGCGCCTCCGGCTTCTCCGCGGTCCCGAAACCCGCGCCGGCTACTTCTTCACGGGCCAGATGGCGCTCCGCGACTGGCAGTTCCGCCGCCAGTTCTTCCTCATGCTGCCCACCTTTCTCCCGTTTGTCGGAGCGCTCGCCACTCTGCGGTCCTCGCCGTTCGGCCCCCACTTCAGTGCGGCGCACCTGTTCCCCCACTGCCTCGGCGCGCTTGTCGCGCTGGTCTGCGCGTTGCTCGTGTACACGAACGACTACAAGGGCGCCTGGGTCTTCCTCACCGCGCCGTCGCGCGCCCTCTCCGGACTCGCGCGCGGCGTCCACGCGCTGCTCTGGCTGTGGCTCGTCGCGCTGCCGCACCTGCTGCTGCTGGCCTCGGCAGTCTGGTTCTGGGGCGCGCGCGACGCCCTACTGTTCACCCTCTACAGCGCCGCCGTCGCCTCGATCTACCTCGCCCTCGACCTGCGGCTGATCGACGGAATCCCTTTCAGCCGCGCCCCCGAGCCGCAGCGCGCGCCCATCGCCTTCGCCCTGGTCTTCGTGGGCAGCATGGTCATCGGGCTCGCTGTCGCGTTGCAGTACTTCCTGCTCTTCCACTCCCGCCTCGCCGTCCTGGCGGTGACCATTGCCGCGTTTCCGTTCTGTCTGTGGTTCACCCGCCGCTCGCTCGCCTCGTTCACCGCGACGATGCTCTTCCGCCTCGGCGTGATGACCGAGGAGACCGGCGCGCTGTACCACGAACTCGCGAGCTGACTTGGCGAACGCTGTACTCCCACCGCCCCGGGCTTGAGGTTCAGGGAAAGTTCATGATTCGAATTCGTGCCTGTGGGAATGTGGGAATCGCCCGGCGGTCAATTGTGCCCGGCGCTTCGGGTCT
>JBEKHU010000458.1:0-3970 GCA_050012115.1 Bryobacteraceae bacterium
GGTTCCCGAAGATGTCCGCAGCAGTTACTACCACAACGTGCTCGAACTTCTCAGACTCCCGTTCAAGAAAGACGAAGGCGGCGAGCAGTCTCATGAAATCCTGACGTTGGACGAGGATGCGCAGCAGCGCCTCCAGCGATTTCAACAGTTGGTCGAGCCACAGCTCTCTGAATTCGGCGAAATGGGCGGCATGACGGATTGGGGAGGGAAACTCGTTGGTGCCGTCGTGCGCATGGCTGGTCTCTTGCACATGGCAGAGTATGCTGGCGCGGTAGCTCCGTGGCGCAACCCCATATCGTTGAACACGATAAGCCAGGCCATTCGCATTGGCGAGTATCTGATTCCTCATGCCCGGGCGGCGTTCGCCCTGATGGGCACCGACGAAGCAATTGAGAACGCGAAGGCAATCCTGCGATGGATAGACCAGAAGGGCCTCGATCACTTTCAGCGGCGTGACGTCCAGCAGGCGATGCGGGGGAGGTTCAAGCGGGCTGCGGAGGTAGATGCGCCGTTGGCGATCCTCATCGAGCACGGAATGATTTGTCAGCGGCCTGAAGAGCCGAGCAACGGCCCCGGCCGTTCTCCCAGCCCAATGTACGACGTCAACCCGCTGTGCGATTGGGCGCGCCGCGGCAATTCTGAGGATTGTGAGTAAATTGAGTCGGCAGACCTCAAATCGGGCGAATTGCTAGGAAATAGCTGACTCCATTGGACTTGAATGATTCTCGCTGCCAAAGTTAACCTTCACATGCTGGCAGGAGGCCTGCGTGTGAAGGCGCGCGTTCAGCATCCGAAAGTGACACAACGGAAAGACCGCCCGGGCTGGCCGTGGATCTTCCGTTATTACGCCGACGAGCTCCAGCCGGATGGTTCGATGAAAGTCCTGCGGCGCTACCACGAGATCGCCCCGAGCAAGGGTGACGGCGCTATCACGAAGAAGCAAGCGGAAATCGATCGCGACAAGGTCCTCTCGAAGCAGAACGCGCCAACGACGGAGGAGGCCGTCCAGCAGGTTGTGTCCACCGGCATCGCCTTCTTCGGCGAGATCGCCAAGATGTACGAGGAGGGGTACCTCGGCCGCGAAATCCAGATTGCCAAGCCGACGCGCGTGAAGGAGAAGTTCTACCTTGACGAATACATCGTGCCGCGCTGGGGCGAACTTCGCCTCAACCAGATTCAGCCCAAGGCGGTCGAGGATTGGCTGCACACCACGTTTGATTCCTGGTGGACCATGCACGGCGTGCGCGCGATCATGAGCCGCGTTTTCTATTACGCGGAGGGACATGGGCTGTGGGAGGAGGGCCGGCGCAGCCCTGCCAGCAAGGCGAAACTCGGGAAGAAGCGGTACAAGAACGAACGTCAGATTCTGTCCTTCGAAGAGACTGCGCGCGTGCTCGCTCGGCTGGATGAACCCAACAAGCTCGTGATCGAGACCTGCATCGCCACCGGAGCGCGGATCTCGGAAGTCCTAGGCCTCAAGTGGAAGCACGTGAACCAGGACGCCGCGACGATCAAGATCGAGCAGCGCGTCTGGCACCAGGATGTCGGTCGTCCTAAGAGCGAGGACAGCCGCCGGACACTGGGCATCGGCGATTTGGCGGGGCGCTTCCGCGAGAAGGCCGTCCTGGATGGCGCTCGGCCAGACGCATGGGTATTTTGCCAAAAGCGCTCCCAGGACAAGCCGCTCTGGGATTCGGGAGTGCGCGACGCTCTCCACCAGGCCGCCCAGGATGAAGGGTGCGACTTCCCTGGTCTGGGGCCACACTCGTTCCGCCGCGCCAACATTACTTGGAGGCAGCAGGTCGGCGGGAGCGCCATCGAAGCTTCGAAGATCGCAGGCCACAGCGACTTGGAGATGACGGGCGAGTACACCTTCGTGGCACCCGAGCGGCAAAATGAACTGACGCGCCGAATACAGCAGAAGCTCGCCAGTGCGGCCACACAGAGAGAACTGGATTCAGTCGCAGAGGTAGTCCCCGAGATGCCTCGGGATCCCGTCGATGCGCCATTAGCTACGCCAATCATTCAATAGCCAGCCTCAGCAATTCGCCTTTTGCGATGACCGTCTTTGGCATCTTCCCGCAACCTCTAGTTTCAGGGGATAATCTCCTTGAAGACGTCATGAAGTCGCCGTTGCTGCTGATCGAATACGAAACGCTGCAGCGCGAGTCACTTGCGTGGGTGTTGAGGAAACGGGGCTGGGAAGTGGATGAAGCCGCCGACAACCAACATGCACTTTCACTGCTGATCGCGAATCGCTATGCGGCTGTAATCCTGGATCTCGGCCCCGACATGAACGGTTTTGACGTGCTCGAGAGTGCGAGCAGCGTCGGGTGTCCGGTGCCGCCGGCTCTCGTTGTAAGTGCCTATGTCGAACCGCCCGTGTGGCAGCGGTTCATTAGTCTGGGCATCCCCCGGAATACGCAGCCGGCCTTCGTCCTGCGCCGTTCTGTACGCATCCGAGCCGGCGAGCACGCCTGCTACGATTTTGACCTCGAGGAGGGGCAGGAACTCGTGGTCACGATGGCCGCGGACGACTACGTCGGCATCTCGATCTGCGGACGGAACGACTACGGACGTTGGCTCAAGACCGGTGAACTAATGGAGTACGACGGTGAAGATGATGCTCGCGACTGCAAACTCTCTGTGGTCGCCCCACGCGATGGCGCTTACTCGCTCCTCGTGATCAACGAAGGGCGCGAAGACGTCGATGTAACCGTGGATGCCGCCGTTTGGGAACCGGTGGACGAAGAATGAGCGCCAGGGACCGCCAAAGGCTCAGCCGGGAAACGGCTCATCCCCGAGAAGTCGCGTCCACTGCGTAAGGCCACCCCGTCTCGCTGTCGTCCTTGCCTCGTCCACCCGGCCTGCGAGCGCAAGGAGGGCCAGCGGCGCTATCCGGGATTCCCACTCGAACATCCGGCCGAGGCTCGCAAGGAGGCGGTCGTAAAGCGGAACACCCGCCTGCACGAGCAGTGTGGCGATGTGAAACTGCTCAGGTGTCTTGTCCTCTATCATTTCCACAAGCAGCGCGTCAACTGTCGACGGCCGAGAAGCCGGATCACGTAGGAGCTTCGCCAGCCGCTGTTCCGTTTCTCTGCGGCTGCCTTCGAACAGCCACTCGCCGGGAGTCAGAGCACGAACCATGGGCACATTCACGCTGTAATTGTGATCCATCATATAGGCCGCAGCATGCCAGGCAATCTCGCGTTTGTCTTGCATGATCGCCCACAGCAGTGCAGCCCTCACCGCTTGCGTCAAAGTCGTCGACTTTGACAAATCAGCTAGAACATGCGACGTCTCTGCAGCTTTGGAATGATCTGAAAATCCACCCCGAACCAGCGCAAATGGAAGCGAAAAATGTTCGGTATCCTTAAATCTGATAAGCAACTGAGCAGCAGGGAATGCAATCCGAGGCGATTTGTCGTCTAAAAGCCTGACGAAAGCTCTGCTACCCCCTCCTCCGACCGAGAGATTGCCTGTTATCGTAGCTAGGAAGTCGGTCGCATCAGGCTCGTCGTTCGCTTCAGCCAGGAGGACTCGCACGAGATGGACGTGTTTGCCATCGCCATCTGTCTCGGCATCCTTGGTGACAACGTTCGCAGTTATGCAATCGGTTCCGACGAGAGCACGGGCCGCGCCCCAAGCCACCGGATCGTTTTCACGCGCCTCGTAGTCTGCTTTGCTGACTGCCTCCCAGAGAGTCTCCTCGGACGCTGTCGCAGTCCGACCGCCCAGCGAGAGAAGGTACCTGAGCGCTGAGAGCGCCTCATCGTGACGGGCCCGCTTCAAAAAACCGCCATAAACAACGGCCGTCGGTAAGAGCTCTGACTCGGTGACCCTAGCCGAGATGAGACAGGCGGCACACTCCCAAGCCATGTCGGGGTTTCTGCGTTTGTCGTTCGAGCGTTCGAGCCCACTCTTCATCGTCGCCGTAAGCGCGGCCCGCGCCGGTTCTGCTGTCCGCGGT
>JBEKHU010000459.1:0-3969 GCA_050012115.1 Bryobacteraceae bacterium
TCGCAGTTCGCGCGCCAGCTCCACGAACAATCCGTTTCCCCCGGCCGCCACCCCCAGCCAGTCGCGGCTGGCGGCCAGGCTGAGCAGCCATTCCAGTCGTGTGTCGAAGCCCGCCTCCGCGAATCCTTTGTGCGGAAACACGCCCGGCAGCGCCAGCATGACCTCCGGGGCAAATTGCAGCGCCGCCTCCGCCAGCGCCAGGTGTGCGCGCGTCGGCGGGTTCCAGGCTCCCGGCAGTAGGGCCACCCGGCGCGCGCCACCGGCGCCCCGGCGCAGCAGTTCCATGCCCTGATCCTATCCGGATCCGGCTCGACCCGCTGATCCAACGAATCTTTTGTGGATCCATGCCCGTCCGCACCCCGCGCGCGGGAACCTCCCTGCGCCGGAGTGCATCATTAAGCTAGAGTCATATCAACGGAATGTTCACCTGGATTTGTCCCCAATGCGGCCGCGAAGTGCCGCCCTCGTACTCGGAATGTCCCACCTGCGCGGAGAACCGGCAGCGCGCCGCACAAGGGTTGCCGCCCATCGGCGTGACGGCCGCTGCTCCGCCGCCCCAGGCTCCTCCGGCGCCGCAGCCCGCCTACCAGCCGCCTGCGCCGCCCTATCCTGTGCAGGCTCCCACCCAGTTCTTTCAGCAGTCGCCGGCCGCGCCGCCACCGCAACAGCCGCCCTACCCGCCGGCTCAAGGCTATGCGCAGCCGCAACAGCCCTACGCCGCGGCGCCTCAGCCCATGCAGGCGCCGCCTCCCGCCTGGCCCGCCGCGCCCCAGCCGCCGCAGCCCGAACAGCCGGTCTACACGCTGCCCGAGACCGCGCCTTCCCACGGCATGCCGGCCTGGCTCGTGGTTATCCTCGTCGCCGTACTCGCCATCGGCGGTCTCTTCCTCGCCTACAAGCTGCTCGGCGGTAAGAGCGAAGTCGCCACTTCTCCAGTGAAGACTGAAACGGCTTCCACGGCCCCCAAGGGCGCCGACGCGAATCCCTATGCCAAGTACATCGAAGTGGCCGGCATCCGCATCATCGAGGACGAGAAGCAGCAGATCAAAGCCACGTTCGTCGTCGTGAATCACTCCGCGGCCGACATGCCCAGCCTGGCTCTGCAGGTTACTCTGCGCACCACCTCGGCCAAGCCCGGGGATGAACCAGTGGCCGTGGTCAACCTCATGACCGGCCCCCTCCCGGCCAATACCTCAAAGGACATCTCTGTTCCTTTGAAAACCACGTTGCGCGCCTACGAACTGCCCGACTGGCAATTCCTGCGCGTCTCGGTCGATTTCCCCGCGCAGCGCTAGTTTCTCGTTCTGGATAAATCAGCATGGGCAAAACCAGCGCCGCTCCGCCGGGCCGGTCTTCGAAAAAGCCGGCCCGCCCCGCCACCGCGGCCGCCCGGCGGGATCGTTTCGCGGCCATTCTGCGCACTCTAGACGCGCGTTATCCGGAGGCCGTCTGCGCCCTCCACCATGCCGACGCCTGGCAGTTGCTCGTGGCCACCATCCTTTCGGCGCAGTGCACCGACGAGCGCGTCAACAAGGTCACCCCCGGACTGTTCGCCAAATACCCCACGCCGCGCGACTTTGCCTCGGCCAATCTCGACGAACTCGCCCGGGACATTTACTCTACGGGGTTTTTCAACAACAAGGCCAAGAGTCTGATCGGCGCGGCCAAGACGATTCTGGAAAAGTTCGGCGGCCGCATTCCGCGCGACATCGACCAGTTCCTCACTGTGCCCGGCGTGGCTCGCAAAACGGCGAACGTGGTGCTCGGCAGCGCCTACGGCATCGCCAGCGGCGTCGTTGTCGACACCCACGTCGCGCGCATCAGCCGGCGTCTGGACCTCACGCGCGAAACCGCGCCCGAAAAGATCGAACAAGACCTGATGAAGCAGCTTCCCCAGGACCGCTGGATCCTCTTCTCGCACCAGTTGATTCACTTCGGCCGTGAGATCTGCGAGGCCCGCAAGCCCAAGTGCGATCAGTGCCCGCTCGCCACCCGGTGCTACGCCTCCGACAAGGCCGTTTTATAGAGCCTTGGTTTGACGGCAATCTGATAGTACATTACGGCGCGCTCGCACCGTGCAAGGCGGGGCATAAGTTGGTCAGTTCACGCCTTGGTGCCGCCTCGAGCAATCCTGGGTTTCCTTTGGCGCGACCGCGGGCTGACTGTCGTCAGAGAAGATCCGCTCAGAAGTGACTGCTATAATCCCAAGGGTGATTTTGGTGTCTGAAGGTCCACAAATCTACTGGGATGGGTTGGCGCGCTCCTACGGGATGCTGGAATCGCCACTCCGGCCCAGCGAAGAAGATGTCCATGCCATGCAGCAAGTGGCTATGCGCCATGCCGCGCTGCGCCCGGCCGGGCCATTTCGCGCCCTCATGCTGGGAGTCACTCCCGACCTAGCCAAAATGCATTGGCCGGACAACACCAGGCTGTTGGCTGTAGACCATACGTTTGCGATGGTCAAAGCGGTCTGGCCAGGCGACATCGCAGGGGTCCGGCACGCGATCTGCAGTGACTGGCTGGCCATGCCCCTGGCGGACTCCTCCTACAGCCTTGTGATCGGCGATGGCGCAATGTCCTGCGTCCGGTACCCGGAAGGCCTTCGGAACTTGGCCGCCGCGGTGGCCCGCGTACTGCGCTCGGACGGACTCCTGTTGCTGCGGTGTTACGTCCAACCTCGACAGAAGGAGGACCTTGGCCGCGTACTGGTCGGCCTGTCGAATGGGGAAAACACCAGTTTCCACCACTTCAAGTTCCGGCTTCTGATGGCCCTGCAGGAGGACGCCCGTCAGGGTGTGGCTGTCGCCGACGTCTACCGCTGTTGGGCGCGCAGCGGGATCGATCCTGAGCGGCTGGCGTCCAGCACGGGGTGGAATCTGGCCACAATCCGCACACTCGACTTGTACCGGGATTCAACGACCGTCCATACGTTCCCGACTCTGGCGGAGTGCCGCTCTGTTCTCCGCGAATACTTTGACGAAGTCTCCTGCTCCTTTGCCACTTACCCTCTCGCTGAGCGCTGTCCCATGCTGGTGTTGAAGCCGGTCCTCAACGCGCAGGCGTCCGGCAGCCTGCGAGGGAATTGACCTTGCCTGGCGGAAGCACCGCGGAGTCCTTCGCGCTGAGCTTTATGCAGAGGAGCATGGTTCTGGCGGCCATGCGCGCGCCGGAGGCGGGCGTGTACCTCATCCAGGACGTCTGTGAGATGGAGGAACCGGCCGACCCCGGCCGGCTGCAGGACGCCTGGCGTATCATTGCCAGGCGCCATCGCGCGCTTCGCACGAGGATCGAAGCCGGCTCGACGGGCGATCTCAGGCAATCCGTGGAGCCCGCCCCCCGATACGAGTGGTCGGTGCAAGACTGGACCACGATCCCGTGCTCCGAACTGAATGCGGAGCTGAGCCGCTTCCTGCAGCGGGATCGCGAACGCGGATTCCGCTGGGAGGATGGCGTCCCGATGCGCTTCGCCTGCATCCGGACGGCGAACCGGAACTCCATCCTCGTCTGGACCGTTCACCACGCTGTGCTGGATGGGCGCTCGCTGGCCATCGTGTGGCGGGAGTGGCTGGCGGCCTATGGCGGTTCTCCACCGACAGAATCTGCGGAATCCGACCCGGCCGGCGCTAGCACGCCTCCCGAAGGCGCCGAAAACTACTGGCGCGATTGCCTGACGGGGATCAGCCAGACATCGGACTTCATCACAGACCGCTTCATTGCGGCCTCCCCGGTCAATGCGCTCGCCCTGGGCAAGGAAAGAGTGGGCCTCAACGCGGAGGAGACTGGCGCGATCCATGAGTATGCGCGGCGGCACGGCTTCACCGCTCACACGCTGGTGCAAGGGGCGTGGTCGCTCCTGCTCAGCCGTTACAGCGGCCGCGAGGACGTTGTCTTCGGCGTCACCCGAGCCAGGCGCGGTTCCGGTTCTTCCGCCGTCGGCATGTTGATCAACACTCTGCCGCTGCGAGTACA
>JBEKHU010000460.1:0-3962 GCA_050012115.1 Bryobacteraceae bacterium
AGCGCCAGGGCTTGCGATGCGCGGAACAGGGCCTGGGCGCCGCGCGGGCTCACGCCGAGCGCCAGGCCATCGTGCTCTCGCGTGCGGCGCACGATCTCGAGCATGTAGCCGACCAGCGCCTCGTCGACGGTGATCCGCTCCACCGCGGCTTGGGTTTCGATCAGCTCGGCGCCGGTCAGCACGGCTTCGGTCACATGGGCCAGGGCAATGTGGCCGTTGCGCAGGATCGTGCGCTCACTCTCCTCGGCGGGGTAGCCGATGCGCAGGCGCATGAGAAAGCGATCGAGTTGGGATTCGGGCAGCGGGTAGGTGCCGTGGTGCTCCACCGGATTCTGCGTGGCGACGACCATGAAAGGCTCGGCCATCGGGTAGGTGACGCCGTCCACGGTCATCTGCAGTTCGTTCATCGCCTCGAGCAGCGCCGATTGAGTCTTCGGCGTGGCGCGGTTGATCTCGTCGGCGAGCAGGAAATTGGTGAAAATCGGGCCGCGGCGGAACTCGAATTCGCCTGTCTTGGCGTTGTAGACGGTGACGCCGAGAATGTCGCCGGGCAGCATGTCGGACGTGCATTGCAGGCGCTGGAAACCGCAGGCGGCGATCCGCGCCAGCCCCTGCGCCAGGGTGGTCTTGCCGACGCCGGGAACGTCCTCAATCAACAGGTGGCCGCGCGCCAGCAGGCACACGATCGAGAGCCGGACCACCTCGTCCTTCCCGCGCAGCACGGACCCGAGCGACTGTTCCACGCGCGCGATGCGGCCGGCGAGAGCCGCGGGCGCCTCGGATGAGAGCATTTCACTCTTATGATAGCCGCACCGCGGCGCGGGAAACGCAGGGCCGCGGCTGGGCCGGGCCCGCGAAGCGCCGTTTCTTAACCGCACTTCGCCGGGGCGTACGGGAGCCCTCGTTTCAGTTGCCGGGGTCAGGTTGAAGGCTATTCCGTCCGGCCGGATGAATCGGGCAAGGCCTGGACCTCCATCGTTCGGGACGCCGGAGCGGCGTCTGCCGGCAGATTGCGCCCTTGTTCGGATGAGCTGATTTGCTTGAGCAGGCGCAGCAGATCTCCCGTCTGGCCAACCGTTTGGACGGTGATGAGCACGGCCGGAGGAGCAGCCGATAGGTCGTCCGACAGGGCCGGCGATTGGGCCGCCAGGTCGCGCAACAGCCTGCGCTTCCGGAGTTCGCCCCGGTCAGCCCAGGCGAGAAACCGGGCGCCGCACTCGGCACATGAGAAGGGGAATCGACCGAAAACGCTGAAGAGTCTCTCAATCGGATACCGGTGGGCCCGGCGAGTCTCTCCACTGCCGCAACAAGGACAATCCAGGCGCATACCGCTCTATTCGGCAATTCCGTCGATTTCTTGATCTGAATCCCCCGGAACGCGTGCTTGTCCACGCTGGGAAACCGAAATACCATGGGGATGCAATCCGGGGTCCGGGAGTCCAAACCAGGAAACCTGGCCAGGAGCAAAGGCGTCTACTAAACCGGCCGGCTCGCCAACCACGAAGGGGTAGGTGGCGTGGTTGCGGTTCAAGCGCGGGTTCGACTGAATTCATCTGTTCCGGAGGAAAGCCTGATGCGGGCTGTGTTTCTCGGTCTACTGTTTACTCTGGCTGCGGCCGCCAGCGCCCCGTCCATCACTAGCCCGTCTACTCTGAAAGCCGGCACGCAATACAGGGCCTATTCCGTGACCCTGGCCGCGACGGGCGGCACCGGCACGTACACCTGGAGCGTGACCGCCAGCTCGCCGATGACCTTGCCTGAGGGGACTACGCTCAATCCCTCAACCGGCGCAATCACCGGCACGCCGACGGGCTCGGGCTACTACATCGTCGAATTCCAGGTGACGGATTCGGCGTCGGCGACCGGGCAGGCCCAGATCACGATTCCCATCAGCGGGAGCCAGCATCTCGGCTCGTGTACCTTCTTCCCAGCCGACAACGTATGGCGGCAACGGATTGACGCGTTGCCCGTCCACGCGCAGAGCGCAGTTTGGAATTCCTTCTACCACAACTACACGCTGCACCCCGATTTCGGCACTCAGTATGGGATCCCGTTCACGATGGTGGAAGCGGGCCAGACGCCGACGACGATCACGATTGACCCGGTCAACGGTTACCCCGACGAGAGCGATTTCGGAGTCAACACCACTGGCCCCACGGCCGTGCCCATCCCTGCCGACGCCCCGATCGAGGGAACGAACACGTCAACCGGCGACCGCCACGTTCTCACCATTGACGACTCCGCCTGCATGCTCTACGAGCTGTACTATGCTCAACTTCCCGCCTGGACCGCTTATTCCTCCGCATTGTTCAACCTGAACAGCGATGCGCTGCGCCCCGCCGGATACACGTCGACCGATGCCGCGGGTCTGCCGATCGTGCCCGGCCTGGTGGGCTACGACGAAGTGGCCGGCAGCGAGATTACACACGCGCTGCGGATGACGATGCAGAACACCCAGAACAACTACCTGTGGCCAGCTCGCCACCAGGCGGGCAGCAGCGGGACGCAGAAGCCGCCGATGGGCGCCCGCATCCGTCTCCGGAAGAGCGACAGCGTGAACACGCGGATAGCGGCGCTCTCGACCACCAACCAGGTGATAGCCAGAGCGTTGCAGCAGTACGGAGCCTTCATCGCGGACAACGGCAGCTCCGGTTACATCACCGGCGTCCCGGACGCGCGCTGGAGCGACGACGATCTGGGAAACCTGAAAGCGCAGGCGACGGTTACCGTGAGCCTGCCCACGTCAGCCGATGCTCACAGCGGAAGCAATTTGACGTTTGCCAGCACGGCGAGCTTAAGCGCCGGCATGTGGGTGCAGTGCCATTCGGGCTGTCCCGGCATCGGAGTCAACGGCTTGACCATTGCGAATCCGGTAGTGACGGCGGTCGTTGGGAACACTGTCACGATGAGTCAGCCGCTCATGGCGGACGTACCGCAGGGTACCCAGATTGACTTTGTCGACCCCAATCTCGCCTGCAGCGCCAGCCCGGGCTTCTGTCTCGACGATTTCGACTACGTCGATGAGTCGGCCCTACAGGTGGATCCGAACTCAGGCGCGACGAAGCCTGTCATCACTCAATCGACCCTTCCATCGGGCCTCCCGGGCAAGCCGTACCAGGCAACGATCGCATTCACCGGGGGACTGCCACCTTTCACGTGTTCTGTCACTTCCGGCGCGCTGCCCCTCGGCCTCACGTTGAATGCGGCCACCTGTGTGATCAGCGGATCGATCGCCGGCAGCGAGAGCAGGGCCTTCACCGTAACCGTAACCGACTCGGACGCGCGGCAGGGACAGGCGTCTCTGAGTATCAGTGTGACGCCACGTTGTTGTCTGTCGCCCATTCCACGCGATCGCGGCGCGGCCCCGACCGCAAGCCAGTGAACGCGCTGAGGCGCGTTCGACAGGCGGACTTTCCTGCCTGCGGGGGCCTGAATCTGCAGCGGCGCTGTCTTCGAGGCCCGCCCCGGCGCCTCGCCTCCGGTCGATCCTTACGCCGGCGTCTGCGCCGCGGGTTCTTCGCTGACTGTGAAGTAGCTCGCGTCGGGATGGTGGAACACGAGCGCGCTGACCGACGCTTCGGGGTCCATCATGAAACCGTCGGTCAGCTCAACGCCGATCTCCCCCGGCCGCAGCAGCTTGAACAGCGCTTCCTGGTCCTCCAGCCGCGGGCAGGCCGGATAGCCGAAGCTATAGCGCTTGCCGCGGTAACGCGAGGTGAAACGGTCCTTCATGGTCATTGTCGGAGCGTCGGGGAAGCCCCAATCCTCGCGGATGCGCCGATGCAGGTACTCCGCGCACGCTTCCGCAGTTTCGATCGCGAGGGCCTGTATGCAGTGCGCTAGAAAGAACTCGCCCTGCCCCTTTGCCTGTTCCGAGAACGCACGAATTCCCTCCCCTGCGGTGACGACAAACATCGCAACATGGTCGCGTTCCCCGGTGTCGTCGGGATCGAGCACGTAGT
>JBEKHU010000461.1:0-3953 GCA_050012115.1 Bryobacteraceae bacterium
GACCTTCCTCTTTGTGAAGAGAGTCCGGACCTCCCCGGTTTCCGGGTCTGGAAAGTGGACGAGGGCTTCCTTTACGCGGCGCAGGTAAAACGGAGCCTCTTGCTTCCGAATGGCCTCGTCAATGCTAGCGATGTCCCCGTAGACATCCCTGTCCAGTAGTTGCAGGAACAGGCGGAAGTTCTCCGGATCGCCCTTATGCGGCGTTGCGGTCATCAAGAGGTAGTGATCCGTCATTTCCGACAGCTTTTCGCCGAGTTCGTAAGCGAGCGTCTTCTTATCAGAACTGTAGGCGCTCATCTTGTGCGCCTCATCGACGATGATCAGGTCCCAATGGCTGCGGAGAAGGCTCTCCTTGGCATCTTCTATTCGCGATACCCAGGAAATCGACGTTACCACCTGGTTCTTTTCCTGCCAGGGATTGGAGCCGTAGTTGGCGCGCAGGACGTCGCTGCGAACGACCTCGAACTTTTCCTGGAACTTGTCCTTCAACTCCCGCTGCCACTGGAAGCTGAGGTTGGCCGGCGTCACGATGAGGATTCTCTTGACCAGGCCTCGCACCTTCAGCTCTTTGATGAGCAGACCCGCCATGATCGTCTTCCCGGCGCCGGGATCGTCGGCCAGGAGGAAGCGGATTCGAGGGAGGCGCAAGAAGTAGTCGTAAACCGCCTCGAGCTGGTGCGGCAGCGGATCAACTCTGGCGATCGACAGCGAGAAGTACGGGTCGTACTCGTAGGCGATCCCTAGCCGTAGGGCTTCTATGCCCAGCTTAAACTTCGTCGCATCGCCGTCGAATGGCTGCTGTTCCGGCGATCCCACCAGGTTGGCTAGTTGGCCCGGCGTGAGGATGGGCTGGTGCACCAGGCCGGTGTTCATGCCCTGGCCGACGAGTTTGATGGAGCCACCCATCGGGACCACCCGGATGACCTTCACAGGCTCCGGGAACATAGGTCCCCGCACGATCACGTTGGGTTTTAGGTCTTGTGGATTCATCGTGGGATTCTACTTGCTCCTTCGCCGTTGGGATTTCTTGCCGCCGGAGCCGGTTTCAGCAGGTCCATCGCCCCTTACCCATGCGTCCACCTCCGGCAACTTGCACTTCCACAGACGGCCAACTCGATGGGCCGGCAGCCCTTTACCATCGATCCAGCGGTAAACCGTGTCGATCGCTACCCCAAGGTGGGCTGCGACCTCGTTGACAGAAAACCAACGATCCCCGGTGTCGGGCGGGCCGTCTGGAGTCGACATGAATCGACTATTGTGGCAGAAAGTCGGGACGGCGGCTATCGGGTTCCGGACCTGTCAATCCGATAAACCCATCATTGTCTCAAGGCCAATCCCATCGAGTTCAATTACGGCCTTCGAGGGCGGATTCCTTGGGATGGGATCAAGGGCACGCGCATCACTCGCTTGCGGCATGCGACTTCCCTTCGAGGCGGGGGCATCTCCGTTATGCTCCGGGCGGGTGACACGCCGGACAGAGCGTATGCTGCGAATCGCAGTTTCAAATGGAGCAGGGCCAGAGTGGTGCCCGCGACGGATCCGTCACGCTATTCCGTCTTATAGGTGGCGAACGCAAGGCTCACAGGGGCTCAGAAAGCGCTACGTTCCCCGCCGTTCGCGCACTGTTGGCCCACGTTGGCCCGTGCGCGCGGGATGGCCGGTCCTACTGGGCTGGGGCGCGGCGCACCGTCTTCGCAACGTCTGGTGCCTGTATCGCCTGTTCGCCTATTCCTGCTCGGCCATCCTGCGCCGTCTCTCTCGGCCGTCTCGCGCCGCATCTCTCCATGCCGCTTTGATTCCGCACTTCCGGCAATAGTTCCGCCTGGTCGGGTCCGGCTTCCGGCGGGGTATGTAGCTTTGATGGCAGGATCTGCAGATGGCGAATCCACCCTTCTTGGTCATCGTCAACAGCAGTTGGAGAGTTAGCAGTGCAAGCAGGTTCACCCCATTGGAATCGAACGAGATTTCCCAAGTACGAGAGGCCCAGTTCCAACCCAGTTGGACGGTTACGTCCGCGATCCAGATCAGGCGTCGCACGAGAGTCATAAGCATCATCCGGGACATATTCTCACCGCTCAACGTGTTGTGAAGCTCATGAGCATCCCATGCTGGGAAATCTGGTCCTGAAAGGCGCCGTTCCACGAACCGCCAATCGTCGATCGCCCCTGTTCTGCCCTGACTCAATTCCGCGCTGATGTTGATGAGGCACTTGAAGGCGGCCGCCAACGTGCGCCAGTGTTCGGTTTTTTCCGCCCACAGATGTCCCGGGAAGCTCGGAATCGTGCGTATGCAGGCGTCGCTATGTTTCCACGGGAGCCCGTGTTTGCACAGGCCGAGAATTCCCCACTTCTTGCTGAAGCGGAGGACGGCGTCGTCCGAGGCCTCCGCAAGCCGCAAGAATCCAGAGAGCAGGCTTTGATCGACAGGGCGGCGCTGGGCTTGGCCGACCCTATAGCTCAGGTTGCCATCCCTGCAATCGAGCGGGGCGGGAGCCCAAACTGTGCTCCCGCCGATGGGGCGCTCCGGCCGGATGCCGGCCAAATCCCAGGAAGTCGAGCTTTGCCTTGTCGTCATAGTCACATCCTATTTGAATCGTTGACCATCATAGCGCATCACGCAGAAAATTGAGTACATGGCAAGCAAAACCGTGGCAAAGAGGTACCTCACAGAGATAGAGGTCGAAGAGGAATACTCGCTCGGCAGGCGGTATCTGAGGCTGCGCCGGCTTCACGGCGGCGGGCCGCCTTGGATCAAGCCCATCGGATCGTTAGGACAAAAAGGCGGTCGGATTCTTTATCCGCGCGAGGCCCTGGAGGCCTGGCTGGCGTCGCGCCCAGGCGGCGGCGAGACGGCGCCCGCGGCGGATCACCGCGGACAATTCGCGTGAGCGGAGGCGGGAATCGCGATGGATCTCGACTCTGAATCAATCACTGAACCCCGGTTGCCTCTGGGCGGCGGCGAGCTTCGGCACCGGCGCCGGCAAGGCGGTGCAGCATGACCGACGAGCGCTTGACCGACGAACTGGCAGCCCGCGTTATGTGCTGGCGGCTGGCCCCGGGCCGGTACATAAAATCTGGCCGGAGCTGGCTACCACGATGGCGCTTCGCTCCCCTGACGAACATCGAGGATGCCTTTCGCCTGCTGGACGCAGCGAAACCCGAGGAATACGCCTTAAGCGGCAGCGGAAACGGTGAGTTCAGGGTCCGGGCTCGCCTGCCCGGCGGCGGTGGTGAGGCCCGCGACAGATCCAAGCCTCGCGAAATCGCCTTCGCTGTCGCACGCGCCATCGGCATTGAACTGGGAAAGCAGAAATGACCACGGCTACACCCATGGCGGGCTATGCCTTCGCCTCCGTCATCCCGGAGGAGCTTCGGACACGCCCGCAGTGGGTGGCGTGGTGGAGCGTGTCCGGCGAAGGAAGCGCGATTCAACTGCCCAATGACGGTTGGACCAAACCGTTGAAGAAACAGAAGAAGCCACACAAGCTCCCGATCAACCCGCGGACCGGCGGCCTGGCGTCGTCCACGAATCCAAGGACTTGGGGGACGTTCCAACAAGCGCTTGACGCCGGGCAGCGGTGGTCAATGACCGGGATCGGGTTCGTGTTCTCGGATGGTGATCCTTACAGTGGCGTCGATATCGATAACTGCCGCAATCCTGACAGCGGCGAGATCGCTGAATGGGGATGGAGAGTCATCCGGGGACTGAACTCGTATACGGAAGTTTCCCCTTCCGGGACGGGAGTTCACACCATCGTCCGAGGAAACCTGCCGGCGGGCAAGGGCAATCAGGTTGTTCATCACGGCGGGAAGGTTGAGATGTTCTCGCGCGCCCGGTATTTCACCTTCACGGGCATCCACGTCGATGGCACTCCGCACGAGATCCTCGACCAGCAAAATGAGCTGCCGAGACTTCACAGGCAACTCTTCGCCGGCCGGAAGTACCCAGATGTC
>JBEKHU010000462.1:0-3950 GCA_050012115.1 Bryobacteraceae bacterium
CCGCAACCGGCCCTGGGACGAGGCCTGGGTGCGCAAGCTGCTGATCGACATCCCGAAGCAGATGCACTGGAACAGCTTCCGCTTCACCCTCGGCCCCGCGCCGCAATTCTGGTACGACGTCGCCGACGAGGCGGGTCTGCTGATCCAGAACGAATTCCCCATCTGGCAGGGCCACTGGGACGAGTGGAAGCCCGAGGAGCTCGTCACCCAGTTCGGCGAGTGGATGCGCGACCACTGGAACCATCCCAGCCTCGCCGTCTGGGACGCCTCTAACGAGGCCCACGCCGAATTCCTTGCTGAAAAGGTGCTGCCTGCCGTGCGCCCGCTGGACCTCTCCGGCCGCCCCTGGGACAACGGCTACACGCTCCCCACCGGCCCCGACGACCCCGTCGAGGACCATCCCTATCTCTTCATCGGCCTGTGGAAGTCTTCTTACAAGCCCTTCGACATGCCCGACCTCGAGAAGATGACCGGCGCCAAAACCGACTGGAACTCACCCCACCCCACTACGCACGCCGTCATGATCAACGAATACGGCTGGCTCTGGCTGAATCGCGACGGCAGCCCCACGCTGCTCACCGAGAAGGTCTACGAGAAACTCCTCGGCGCGAAGGCCACGCCCGCGGAGCGCCTCGAGACTTACGCCTACCTGCTCGGCGGCCTGACCGAGTTCTGGCGCGCCCACCGCCAGGCCGCGGGCGTGCAGTACTTCGTCTACCTGACCTGCAGTTACCCCGGCGTGAAAACCTCGGACAACTTCCGCGACATCGGCCGGCTCGAGCTCGAACCGCATTTCGCCGATTATGTTCGGGAGGCCTTCAAGCCGCTCGGCGCTTACATCAACTTCTGGCAGCCCCAATTGCGTCCTGAGGAAACGCGCGACTACGCCGTGATGCTGATCAACGATGAGCCCACGCCCGCTGATGGCCAGCTCGCGCTCTTCTTCGAAAAGGAAGGGGCCTCGACGGTGAAGGTCGAAATTCACTTCGCCATCCCGCCCTACGGCCAGCAGACCTATTCCCTCCCGTTGCAGGCACCGAAAGCGCCGGGCAAGTATGTTCTCAAGGCCGTGGCGACGCACGCCGGCGAGCCGACTGTATCCCGGCGCAAAGTGGACGTGAAATAGGCGCCGCTCCGGACGCGCCAGCCAGCGCGTTGGCGCAGGCCAACGCATTCACCGCCGAGAGTCCACCGCGCGCCCGACCGGCGCCAGCGCGAGCCTGAGATAAACTGGTGCTTCATCCCCGCAACGAAACGCTTTCAACATGGTTCGCAACTTCTATCTCGACTTGGCCGCTCGCGGCCTGCGCTGGCCCATCGGCACGGACCTGGTTTTGCATGAACACAGCGACCCGGACTCGATCGTGCTCGACGGCCGCCGTCTCGGCGCAGTCGTCGCCGAGGCCGCGCGCCGCTACAAAACCCCGCTCGCCATCCCTTTGATGGATCTGCGTCTCGAGAAGGCCGATCTTCTCGACACGCTCGCTGTGGCCGCCGCCGATGTGGACGCGTTTCATTTCGACGCGGCGCCCGCGCAGGAGGTCCTCGACCGCGTGGCCGCCAGCGCCGCGGCGCCCTTCGGCCAGCGGCAGCGCGCGCACTTCGACGCCATCCGCTACATCGCCCGCGAAACCGATCTCGTCCCCGTGGGCATGTGCATCGGCCCGTTCTCGTTGATGACCAAGCTGCTCGCCGACCCGATTACCGCCATTGCCATGGCCGGCGTTGGCATGACCGCCGCCGAAGACGCCGGCGTGCTGGCCGTCGAACGCTGCCTGGCTTTGGCTGAAATGGCCGTCGCCCGTTCCCTCGCCGCGCAGGCCCACGCCGGCGCGCGCGCCGTCCTGATCTGCGAGCCGGCGGCCAATGCGGTCTACCTCTCGCCCAAGCGGATCGAAGCCGGCTCCGATATCTTCGAGCGCTACGTGATGCAACCCAATCTGCGCCTCCGCGCGCAGCTCGATCAGGCCGGCGTCGATCTGATCTTCCACGACTGCGGCCAGTTGATCCCCTTTTTCGTCGAACAGTTCGCCACGCGCCTGCACCCCGTGATTCTCAGCTTCGGCAGCTCGCGCAGACTGTGGGAGGACGCCGCGCTGGTCCCGCAAGACGTCGTCCTGTACGGCAATCTGCCCACCAAGAACTTCTACTCCGATGCCGCGCTGCCGCTGGAGCGCGTTCGCGCGCTCACTGTGGAGTTGTTGGAACGCATGCGCGAAACCGGCCATCCCCACGTCCTCGGTTCGGAGTGCGACGTGCTCCACGTGGCCGACGCCGCCGCCACCATCCGCGCCAAGATCGGCCTCATGTTGTCCTGCGCGCCGCCCGAGAACTGACGTCTCCATCCATACTCTGGCTGCTCTGCGCCGCGTGGACTTCAGCCGTCTCCTACCCGTGCCTTCGCCAACCGGTCGGGCACGCGCGTTTCCTCTCTGTGAGCAATACGCGCTGACGGTCCGTCTTCAGGCTGGGCGTCACTCCGCCGGTCGAATGTTCTGATTCACCCGGAAGAAGTTCTGGGGGGCGTACTTTTTCTTGATGGCGGCCAGACGCTGGTAGTTATCCCGATACGTGGCTTGCACTCGGTCCTGGCCCTCTTCCATCATGAAGTTCACGTACGCGCCGCCCGCCGAGTACGGATGCAAAGCCGCCCAGTAGTCTTTGCACCACGTCGTGATCTTCTCTTTGTTGGCCGGGTCGGGGTCCACGCCCACGATCACCTCGGCGAATGTCGCCTCGCGGAAACTGTAGGCCATAGCGGGCCTGCCTACGCGCTGTGCCGCGCGCGCCAGCGCGCACCACCAGCCCGACGGAGCCGCTCGTCTGACCGAGCCGCGCCCGTGTTTCTGAGCCGCGACTGTGAAGGAGACTTCATGAGCCTTCGGCTCGCCAAATCGCATGAAAGTCACCCGGCATTCACCGTGACTTTCAACGGAGCGGGTGCATGTGGTGGGGCAGGCGGCCACGCCTGCGCCGGACCTCCAGGTCCGGCTCTTCAACGCGACTTTCAACGGAGCCGGCCCCGATCCGGTGTATCCTTGTCTCGAATTCGTGCCTGTGGGAATGTGGAAATCGTCCGACGATTTCCAAGGGCGGTGGGAAGAGTGGGAATCCCGTTTCGGGATTTCCACGCTTTCCACGGCCCGTCATTTCCATAGGCTCCGCCACCGCTCCCTCCCCGACAGAAACCGCCCAAAACACCGTGCCCGGCGAATCACGGTGAATTCTCAATAAGTCCTTTAGAACACCGTAGATACACGGTGACGCACGGTTTTCGCGCAAAAATGCGCCTGTTAATGTTTGTAAGTCCTTTGTTTGCCACAGATCCACCGTGACGCACGGTGCACCGTGTTAATGTGGCACCTTAATGTTCGTAACTCCAATCATTGCAATAGATCCACCGTGACGCACGGTGCCGCATGTTAATGTGCGGCAAAATGCGCGTGAAATTCATATAAGTCCTTTGTTTGCCACAGATTCACCGTGAAGCACCGGGACAATCGCGCAATCCCTTTAGAACTAAGTACTTACGCGCCTGGTGCGCGCGCATTTGCCGCGCAAGACGGCTAAGTTCTTTAGAAAACCGTAGTTACACGGAAACGTAAAAAACCGCTGTTTTTACGGTAAAACCACGGTGAAACACGGTGTTTTCACGGTAGAACCGCGCTCCGCGCCGTGTGACCGAGCCGCGCCCGAAGGAAGCGGTTTCCGTGACCCAGCCGCGCCCGAAGGAAGCGGTTCCGGGTCCGTTGGCGGACATGGGTGCCAGTGGATCGTCGTTGGAGCTTCGGCTCAGTTCATCGTGACTCGTATTCGTGCCTGTGGGAATGTGGGAATCGCCCCGGGCGATTTCCAAGGGCGGTGGGAAGAGTCGGAAATCCCGCTTCGGGATTTCCACGCTTTCCACGGCCCGCCATTTCCATAGGCTCCGCCGCCGCACCCGCCCGTCA
>JBEKHU010000463.1:0-3944 GCA_050012115.1 Bryobacteraceae bacterium
CCCTCCGCGTCGAGCAGGAAGTAGTGGTGCCCCATTTCCCGGATCAGCCGCCCGACATACTCGTCGAGCGCCGGCGCTCCGCCGGATTCGTACGCCCGCACGGCTCCGTCGAACTCGTATTCGATGATCCGATTGAAAAAACGATCCGTCTGCATCCTGCTCGGGGCGAACAGGATGGACGAGCCGATGAACCCGCCCACGCTGAGCAGCAGAATGGCGAATAGCCCCAGCAGAACGCGAGCGAAAATGCCCCTCACGTTGCCTCCGAAGGCGCCGTCTCCAGCGCCAGTTGGTAGCCCGCTCCGCGGATCGTGCGGATGAGATCCGTGGCGCCGTCCAGTTTCTTGCGGAGGTGGCTGATGTGGACGTCGATCGAACGGTCGTAGGGGCTGGCCGGCCGGTTGTAGAGCCGCTGCGCCAATTCGTCCCGCGATACCACGTGCCCGGCGGCCCGCATCAGCATCTCCAGAATGTCGAACTCGATCGTCGTCACCTCCACCGCGTTTCCATTCTTGGTCACCGCTCGCGTGGAAGGATCCAGACGGATGCCGCCAATCTCGACAGGCAAAAGCGGGTCGCGCGCTGGGCCCCGCGTGCGCCGCAGAATCGCGTTCACTCTGGCCAGCAGCTCCGTTGGCTCAAACGGCTTGGGGAGGTAGTCGTCGGCGCCTTCATTGAGACCGCGGATGCGGCTTTCGCTCTCCGCGCGCGCGGTCAGCATCAGCACCGGCGTGCCGCGTTCCGCGCGCAACCGCTTGAGAACCTCGAACCCGTCCAGTCCCGGCATCATCACGTCCAGCAGGATCAGGTCGAAGCCGCCGCGCAGCGCCATTGCGAGGCCCTCGACGCCATTCTGCGCCGACGTCAGGTCAATCTCCTGCCCGCCGAAGAAGTCGCGCATCAGCGCCGCCAGCTCCGCGTCGTCGTCGATCAGCAGCAGATGTGCGATGCCAGCCACTACCTACAAGCTATGACGTCCCGCGCCTCCGCGGAAAGGCCGTTTTGCGAAGAAATGTTAAGCGCCACGCGGGAACGGCCGCTTTTACAAAACTTAAATGTCATCGCCGCCCTTCCCGTTGTTCACTGGAATTGACGGGACGGCCGCGATGCCGCTCCGATCCCGATTGAACAGTTCGAGGTGATGATCATGGGGGGCATCCGCTCGCTCGCAACGCCATTCTTGTCTCTTGTCGTTTGCACAGCGATGGGGGCTGCATCCATCCGCGCTGCGGACTTGTCTGAAGAGCAGCCAACGCAGAACGCTAGCCTGCGCGGCACGGTCACGGACCCGTCGGGCGCGCTGGTGCCCGACGCCGTCGTCCAGTTGCGCGGAGCCTCGACCCAGCAGGCCGTTCGTACCGACGGCAACGGCAAGTACGTCTTCCCGTATCTAAGTTCCGGCGCCTACACGGTGCGCTTTCTCGCCAAAGGCTTCCAGCCTCGCGAAGAGACCCTGCCCAGCCTGACGGGCGCAACGGTTCTCGACGCACAGCTTCAAATCAAGGCCGAGGACCAGGTGGTCAACGTGGAGGACGATGCCCACACCGTCTCCATCGACCCAACGTCGAACGGCGGTGCGCTCGTACTCGGCGAGAAGGAACTCAATACTCTCTCCGACGATCCGGACGAGTTGCAGCAGCAGTTGCAGGCCCTGGCCGGACCAAGTGTCGGCCCCGACGGCGGACAGATCTATATCGACGGCTTCACCGGCTCAAGCCTCCCGCCGAAATCCTCCATCCGCGAAGTCCGCATCAATTCCAATCCCTTTTCCACCGAATTCGACCGTCCCGGCTTCGGCCGGATCGAGATCTTCACCAAGCCCGGCAAGGACTCTTTTCACGGCTCGCTGTTGGGCCAGTTCAACGACCAGTACCTGAACTCGCGCAGCCCGCTGCTGACTCAATCCACCCGTCCCCCTTATGACCAGAAGTTCTTCGGCGCGAGCTTCAACGGCCCCTTGCGCAAGGACAAGGCCTCGTTCGGCTTCGATTTCGAGCGCCGGATGATCGGCGAGAATGCCTTCATTGACGCCACCACCCTCGACAGCAATCTGAATCCGCAGACGGTGAACCAGGCTGTCGTGACGCCCCAGACCAGGACCAGCTTCACGCCGCGCCTGGACTACACCATCAATTCCTCCAATACGCTCACTCTTCGTTACCAGGACACGCGCATCGAGATGGACAAGGAGGGTGTAGGCAACTTCGCGCTTGCCTCGCAGGCCTACAACCAGAAGGAAAGCGACAAGAGCATCCAGCTCACCGAAACCGACGTGCTGAACCCGCATGCGATCAACGAATCGCGCTTCCAGTTCAGGCGCTCGGTTCTCTCCGATAGCGGCAGCGGTTCGACGCCCGCCCTGATCGTGCAGGGCGCGTTCCAGGACGGATCGGCGCAGATCGGCAACTCCGGCGACACCACCAACCGGCTCGAGCTGTCGAACATGACCACACTCACCCACGGCGCCCACACCTTTAAGTGGGGCGCGCGCCTGCGCCAGTCGTTCATCGAAGATACGTCGCTCAACAACTTCAACGGGACGTTCACGTTCTTCGGCGGCACGGGGCCCGAGCTGGACTCGAACAACCAGCCCATCGCCGGCACCTCCGAGCAACTCACGGCGCTCGAAGTCTACCGCCGCACACTTCTGTTTCAAGGCGAGGGGCTGCCCGCTGCGCTGATTCGCCAGTACGGCGGCGGCGCCTCGCAGTTCACGCTAAACGCCGGCACGCCGGCGACCTCCGTGCGCCAGTTCGACGTCGGGCTCTTCGTCAACGACGATTGGCGCATGCGGCCCAATCTCACCTTGAGCTACGGCCTGCGCTACGAGACCCAAACCAACATCCACGACTTCGCCGATTTCGCGCCGCGCGCAGGCCTGGCGTGGGGCATCGGCGGCGGCGCCAACAAGCAGACCAAAACGGTTCTGCGCCTGGGCGCCGGCGTCTTCTACGACCGCATCGCCGACAGCCTGGCCCTCTCAACCGCCCGTTACAAC
Source organism: Bryobacteraceae bacterium (assembly GCA_050012115.1). Classification (GTDB taxonomy): domain Bacteria; phylum Acidobacteriota; class Terriglobia; order Bryobacterales; family Bryobacteraceae; genus CAIVVT01. The sequence goes on from JBEKHU010000463.1 coordinate 2,999, forward strand.
GGGTTGAGGCAGCAGTCGTACTTCATTCAGAATCCCGACTTCTATCCCAACATCCCCTCCGCGTCGTCCCTTTCCGGGACCAGCCAGCCGCAACAGCTCCAGCTCATCGACGCCAGCGCGCGCGCCCCGCGCAACTACCAGGCCAGCCTCAGCCTGGAGCGCCAGGTCAACAAGTACGTCAAGCTCACCACCGCCTACATCGAGAGCCGCGGTGTGCACCTCTCGCGGCAGCTCAACGCCAATACGCCGCTCGAGGGCGTCTATCCCTACGGCGACACGCAACTCAGGCTGCTCACCGAAACGACCGGCTTCAGCCGCACCCACCAGCTCATCGTCAGCCCGAACATCAGCTACAAGAAGCTCTTCCTGTTTGGCTTCTACTCTTACTCCCACGGCCAGACCGATGCCGAGGGGATGCCGGCGAACCCCTACGACCTGAAGGCTGAATGGGGACCGTCCTCCTTCGCAGATGTGCGTCATCGATTCCTGATGGGTACCAACATCCCGGCGCCCTTTAACTTCAACCTCAGCCCGTTCCTGCTGGCGATGAGCGGCTCTCCGTACAACATCACGACCGGCTTGGATCCGCTCCTCACCGGCTACCCGAATGCCCGCCCCGCCCTGTTGACAGGTGTCTCGCAGGCCGGTTGCACCGGCTCGAACCTCGTCTTTGAAAGCCAGTTCGGCTGCTTTGACCTGAATCCCGCGCCGGGCACGGCTACCATCGGCCGCGACTTCGCGCGCGGGCCGTCCAACGTCACTCTGAATCTGCGTCTGTCGCGCTCGTGGTCGTTCGGAAAGAGGAGCGAGAGCACGCTCGGCGACTTCGGTCCGCCCCCTGGGATGGGCGGCGTTCGCGGCGGCGGCGGTCCGCCTTCGGGAGGAGGGCCTGGCGGCGGCGGGCCCCCTCCGGGAGGTGGTCCGCCCCCGGGCATGTTCGGTGGCG
>JBEKHU010000464.1:0-3918 GCA_050012115.1 Bryobacteraceae bacterium
TTCGGGGAAATGCTCAGGGAACTCGACGGAGGCAACGGTCCGTTCACGACCGTTGGCGGCGCCATCGCGCGCGCCGGCTCGGCGCTTACGCGGTTCGCCGAATTCGCGGTGCCCCAGAAGCTATCGAGTGTCTTCTTCCGCTATGGACTGCAATTGCTCTATGCAATCGCTCTAGTCCTGATCGTCGTCGGAGCCGTTCTCTATAAGGAGGCAGAGACCGCGGGCTGGGTCGTGCTGCTGACCACGGCTGGCGCCAACATCGCCAGTTGGCTGGTGGGGAAATGGCTATTCCGCCAGAAAACGAAGAGAAGGATCGTCGCGGTTCTGGCGACGCTCGTTCTCTTGGGAGCCGCCGTGGTGGGGCTCGCGGTGCGCTACGAGCGCTGCTTACCACAAGGGGCGTGGAAAGCTCCGCTGCACTCGCTCGCGGAGGTGGTTGGAACTGGCTGCGAGACCGGGAAATAGGGCCCGGACCCGCCGATTTGGCCGTGTGGCCAATGAAGTGATGGGGTGCCGCGCTCGACCGAACAATACTCCGGTCACGGAAGTGAATCCAGTCGATTGTGCCGCTTTCGGCTGCTGTGAGGCGTCCCGGCTCAATACTGATAACACGCACGCGTCCGACGAAGTACTTCGCCGTATCGAAGGTGGAGGGCGCCATCGGCCCCGGCGATTTCTTCTAAGGACAGCTTTTGCCAGAACTAATCCGGCGGTAGGGGTCTCCAAACCCCGTTCGAGGAACTCGGCCCGGTTAAGAACGAGAAGTCGGCTTGTCGGGAGCAGTGCCCGAGTGACGCGCCACTCGGAAACTGTGCCAGTGGCCGAAAAACGGCGTTTGCGGAAACTAGCCGCCAGCGGTGCGGCTTCGCAGCACCAATGTCCGTAAGCGTCACTTTCATGGCATGAGCTCTTTCCGAGTGTCCCGGACCATCCTGGAATTGAGCGACTTCGTTCTAAACCGCTGTCCGGTCCGCGGCTGACCCTCCTATAATGTCTGGTGACCGAAAGGAGGACACTTCATGGGCCATGGAGTCTCGCGCAGGCGTCTCCTCGGCGGCGCAACCGGAGCCGCCGGGGCCGGCTTCCTCGGCCGGGCGACCGGCCAGACACAAAGGTCCAACCGCCCTCGGGTGCTAGCCTTGATCGGCGACCGGTATCACAACCCGGATTATATTCGCGTCAGCCTGGACCGGGTTTTCAAAGAAGTCGGCGTGGGAGTGGACTACACGATTGCCTACGACCAGCTGTCGCGGGACCTGCTGCGCAACTATGACCTGTTCCTGTGCTTCCGCGATGGGATGATCTGGCCCAACGGCTATCTCGGACCGGATGCTTACGCTTACGAACAGGGACTGGAGAACAGCTTGCCGGAGGCTAAGTCCGCCCCCTGGATCACGGAAGAGCAGGGAGCCGCGGTCAAGGATTTTGTCACAGCCGGCGGGGGGTTTTACTCGTTTCACAACAACAGCCACGTTTCTCTATCCTCCAGGAACTACCGGGAAGTCATGGGCGGCGCATACATCGGCCACCCGCCGCTGCGGCCGTTTCGGGTGCGCGTGGTGAACGTCGAGCACCCGATTACGCGGGGTATCCAGGAGTTCATGGTCAACGACGAGCAACACTATGTCACTTACGACAAAGATCCGGAGTATGTGCTGTTGGAATCGGAGAACGTGGACGGGTTGAACTACGAGGACCACGGGACGAAATCGGTGGCGGGTTGGGCGTACGAATTCGGCAAGGGGAGGGTCGTCTTTACCGCGGTCGGACACACGAATCATGCCATGTGGATTCCGGCTCATTTCGAATTGCAGAAGAGAGCGGTGCGCTGGTTGCTGAAGCAGATCTAATGGTGGCGCCGGCCGTCCCGCCTGTGTTGGTGTGTGAAGATTGGCCTTGGCGCCGGTGGGCTTTTCGGAACAATTCCAGTTGAGCCTCGAATGAAGTGAATCCCGGCGTGGAAGCGAGAGGGTGTAAAGGAATGAATATGAAGCCTCTGTTTGTTATCGTTGTTGCCGTTAGGCTGCTCGGTTGTTCTCAAGCGCCGGCGCCCGCACCCGTGGCCGAAAGGCATGGTGTGGGGAACATCGTTCGCCTAGATCCGGCGTTCGATTCGATCGTGCCCAAGGATGCACAAATTGAAAGGGTCGCCGGCGGATTCCAGTTTACCGAGGGTCCACTGTGGCGGCCCGACGGCCACCTGTGGTTCAGCGACGTGATCGGAAACGTGGTTCGCTCCATCACGCCGTCCGGACAGGTTGAGGTCTTGATCCAGAATTCCGGAGGTCAATCCTCCGCGCCCCCGGGGTCTTTCATCGGCTCCAACGCCATGATTGCCGATAAAGACGGCTTCGTGCTGCTTTGCCAGCACACCAATCGCCGCATTGTGCGGGTGGCCAAGGACCTCACCATGACGCCATACCTAGAGAAGTACCAGGGCAAGCGTTTCAACAGTCCCAACGACCTGGTGTATAAGTCCGACGGCGCGCTCTACTTCACCGACACGCCCTACGGGCTGCTGAAGCAGGATGACGACCCCGCGAAGGAATTGAGATTCAACGGCGTCTTCCGCTATGCCGGCGGCAAATTGCAGGTGGTGGTCAAAGACCTGACGCGCCCCAACGGGCTTGCTTTCTCGCCCGACGAGAAGACATTCTACGTTGCCAATTCCGACGACAAGCGCAAGGTCTGGATGCGATATGACGTGGCAGCGGATGGCGCTGTCTCCAACAGCAAGGTGTTCGCCGATGTGACTGCCGAAAAGGAAGATGGCGTTCCCGACGGTATGAAGGTCGACGTGCAAGGGAATGTTTACGGCAGCGGCCCGGGCGGCGTCTGGGTGTTCTCACCCGATGGCAAGCACCTGGGCACCATCGAGCCGCCCGAGACACCCGCGAACTGCAACTGGGCCGATGACGGTAAGACGCTTTACATTACCGCCCGCACCAGTGTGTACCGCATCCGGCTCGCGATAGCGGGCGTGAAACCGCTTTACCAATAGCGCACAGGAGGAGTGATGAAGCGACGGTCTTACCTGAAGGCAATGCTGGCCGCCACGGCCGGCCTGAGCAGTGCCGGCGCCCAAGAGACGCAGAAACAGGCGCAGAACCCCATCGTATTGCACGTGGATCTTGCAGTCGATCCGGCCAAAGAACGAGAGATGCTGCACAACTTCCACACGATCTTCAAACCTGCGGCCACCAAGTTTCAGGGTTATGTCGATGTGAAGATGTGCAAGCTGCGATCGGCCATCCAGGGCGCCCCGCCCAGCGGCGTCAATTACCGTTTCCAGTTGACGTACCAGAGCGAGGAACTGCGCCAGAAATGGGTGGCTTCCGAGATGCACCAGAAGGTGTGGCCCACAATAGAGAACATGCTCAAATCCAAGGACTACGTCGTGCTGCTGTTCGATTCGGTGTAGTAACTCGTGGCGCGGTGCAACCTGCTGCGAGGGTGATCCGGCGTGCGCGACAGAAGCCTGCTGACGGAAGCAGTCACTGGTCGTGCCGCAAACTGGCGGCCGACATCCTTGGTCTGTATATGAATCCGCCCCAGCACGCAGCTGTGATCTGTGTAGACGAGAAATCGGCGACGCAGGCGCTGGATCGGCTCGACCCGGTGCTGCCCCTCTCACCCGGACGCGCCGAATGCCAGTGGTCGGAGCGGGAGGCTGCATAATGCCTGCCGTAGTTCTTGCGGACACCAACTCCTCAAAGCTGGGAAGAGTCGAAGCCGTGACGGTTTGGTAGACGGGGACTCGGACGAGAGAGCGAGAGCGTTGGGTGATGTGTGTTTCTCGTTGACTTCCATTGACCACGGATGTTCTGGTGGCCCAGATGAAACCGAGAACCGGGACTTGGCTGACCAGTTCGCCGGACACTGTACGTTAGCGGCCTACTCGTCGAATAGATGAAAGAT
>JBEKHU010000465.1:0-3910 GCA_050012115.1 Bryobacteraceae bacterium
CGCCACCAGCCGGTCCACCTGCGCCGGCCACGTAAAATCGAGCGCCCCCTCGGATTGCTCGCTGATATAATCCGCCGGCACTTCACCCAGCGTGACGATGCCCTGTCGCCAGTCGTGCACCCGGAACAGGCCGCGTGGCAGGTCGCCGAACATCGTCTCGATCTGCGTTTCCGTCATCGGCGTATGCGTGCCGATCGCCGGCAGAATGGCCTCCAGGCGCGGGCCGTAATACTCGTAAGCCAGGCGCGCCAGCTCGCCGGCGCGGGAATGAAAACGCGTGAAATCGGGCGGAATGCACAGCACCCGCCGCCGCTCCCCGAGAGCGTCGAAGACCTGGAACAGCGCCTGTTTCAGCTCCGCGGGCGAGAACTCAGAGCAGGGCGAACCGGAAGCAAAATAGAGACTCATGGGCTGGAGCGAGGATCCATTCCAAGTATATCGGTCGGGCCGGCGGACCCTCCGCCGCGGTCCCGATCCTGGTACGTTTTCTACATGCGGTCTCACAGTCTTGTTCCGGTTTTGGCCCTGATCGCGCTGGGCGCGGCGCAGGCCCAGACGCGGCCCGCGCCGCCGTCGGCGAAGCCCATCCGGCTGCTGATCCAGGGCGACGACATGGGCGCGGCGCACGGCATGAACATGGCCACGATCCACACCTACAAGGAGGGCATCCTGCGCTCGACCAACGTGATCGTCCCCGGGCCGTGGTTTCTGGAAGCGGTCGAACTGCTCAAGCAGAACCCGGGGCTGGACGTGGGCGTGCACCTGTGCCTGACCAGCGAATGGGAGCGCCTGAAGTGGCGGCCGCTGACCGCGGCGCCGAGCCTGGTGGACGCTGACGGGTACTTCTTCGCGCAGGTCTGGCCGCCGAAAGGCTTCCCGCCGCACACGAGTCTGAAGGAGGCCGACCCGAAGATCGAAGAGGTGGAGCGCGAGCTGCGGCGCCAGATCGAGGTGGCGCGCCGGCACCTCCCGCGCATCAGCTATCTCTCGACCCACATGGGCTTCCCGTCGCTCAAGCCGGAGTGGCGCGACCTGTTGCGGCGCATCGCCGGCGACACGGGCATTCCGCTGATGGAGAGCATCACGGGCGTGAATTACCTGTTTCCGGTGTGGATCTCCGGGGCCGGCCCGGCTTCCGACAGCGGCGCGGCGCGCGCCGCCAAGATGGCGGCCAAGCTCGAGAGCCTGCGGCCGGGCACCTACATCATGGTGGACCACTGCGGCACGTTGGACCCGGAGATGCAAGCCATCGGGCACCTGGGCTACGAAAACGTGGCGGCGGACCGCGCCGCTGTAGTCGAGGCCTGGACCAACCCGAAGGTTCTGGAAGTCGTGAAGCGGCGCAACATCCAGCTCATCGGCCACGCCGACCTGCCGAAGCAGGCCCGCGAATAGGCGGCTATCCGCGGAACTCCTGGAGCAGAGCGGCAACGTAGCCAATGTCGGCGGCGCTCAGGCCGGGATACACCGGCAGGGCCAGCACTTCATGTGCGGCCTGCTCGCTGACCGGGAAATCGCCGTCTTTGTAGCCCAGGTCGCGGAAGCAGACCTGGCGGTGCAGCGGCAACGGGTAGTAGATTTCGCTGCCGACGCCGTGAGCCCGCAGATATTCGCGCAACGCATCGCGGCGCGGCGAGCGCACGACGAACTGGTTGAAGACGTGCCGGGTCTGGTACTCGGCGATCACCGGCAGGGCGACCAGCGGCGTGCCCGCGCCGAGCAATTGGGCGTACAGGCGGGCGTTGGCCTGGCGGGCTTCGGTCCACTCGTCCAGGTGGCGCAGCTTGATGCGCAGCACGGCCGCCTGGAGCGTGTCCAGGCGCGAATTGATCCCCACATCGTCGTGGTAGTAGCGCACCGCCATGCCGTGGACGCGCAGCGCCGCCAAGCGCCGGGCCAGGTCGGCATCGGCGGTGGTGAGCAATCCGCCCTCGCCCAGCGCCCCGAGGTTCTTGGTGGGAAAGAAACTGAAGCAGTCGATGTCGGAAAGCGTGGCGACGTTGCGGCCCTTATATTCAGCGCCGATGGCCTGGGCGGCGTCGCCGAGGACGCGCCAGCCGTGGCGCCGCGCGAGGCCGGCAATCGGGTCCATATCCGCCGCGCCGCCGAACAGGTGGATCGGCAGCACGGCCTTGATGTGGGGCGTGCCGCGGGCCGCGTCTGCGAGCCGCGCCGGATCCATGTTGTAGGTGATCGGATCGATGTCGACGAAAACCGGCGTGGCGCCGGCGCGCACGATGGCGCCGGCGGTGGCGAAGAAGGTGAATGGCGTGGTGACGACCCGGTCGCCCGGGCCAACGCCGGCGGCCAGCAGCGCCAGGAACAGCGCATCGGAGCCGGAGCCGCAGACGACGGCGTGCGCGGAGTGGCAATACGCGGCCAATTCGTTTTCAAGCAGCGCGACGTCCTCGCCCAGGATGAAGCGCTGGGAATCGACGACCCGTGTGATCGCGGCCAGGATTTCGTCGCGCAAGGGTTCGTGGATGGGACGCAGATCGAGGAGCGGAACGCTCCGGTTGGCGGGAAGACCGGACATCGGGAACCTCTCCATGCCGCTACAGGGCGGTAGAACTTCAGCCTAACATTGAGACTCGTGCCGGGGCTTTGGCCAGGTTTGAGAATGCGGCGCGGCGGCTGGCAATTCCCCCACTGTTCCACGGCGGGCCCGCCTCCGCCGCGGCGCATTGAGCTGGAACGAGTCCGCGTCCGGCCAGCGCAGCGAAGGCCTGCTTGCGGCCGACCCAGGCGCCCAACTGGTAGGCATCGTCGGTCCTTTTCTCGATCATGGTTCCTCCTCCTGTAAAAAAGCAAATGGCTCAAGTTGAGCCATTTTTTACGAAGAATCAATAACTTAGAGGCAAAAAACTGGCTCACGTGAGCCGTTCTGCCCCGGCTGAGCGGTGGCAGAGTGCCTCTGTCGAGGTCACTTTAGGGGCGCGGTCAAGCGCCGGAGGGGGGCGATGTGCGCAACTGCTTAAGGGGTTTGGGCGAGATTATTTCGGGAGCGCGTTACCGCAGATTCAAGTAGGGGTGAAACAGGCCGGACGCGCCGTTCCGTGATCTTACGGCCGGCGTGTAGCGGAGGGGGAGGCGAGATGGGCGGCCGCTGAGCAGCAGAAGCCTCGCGCCACTCAGTATTCGAGAAAAGGTCAGTCCAGGCCGACACGGCCACGCACGGCTTCGAGCAGCTTCTGCGAGTCGTAGCCAATGCCGTCCTTGAAAACGATCTCCGCTTTCCTGATGTCGCTGATATTTGCCGCTGGATTCCCCTTGATAACGACGAGATCGGCGGCCTTGCCGGCGGCGAGCATGCCGATTGAGTCGTCGGCAAGAAACTGGGCGCCGTTTGCCGTCGCGATGTGGATCGCTTCCAAAGGAGTGAATCCCGCTTCGACCAGCAGCTCGAGTTCGCGCAGGTCTCCGAAGCCCGCGAGGTTGCCACCAAGACCGGTCGGATCCTCTCCTGCAAGTAGCAGCCCCCCGGCGCGCACGAAGTCGCGCTCGAACTGCATTTCCATGCGCAGGAGCCTGGCCCACGGATTGCCTCCGGGACCGTAGAGCATCGCCATGGTAGCTGGGTCGCTCATGGCGAGGCGCCTGACCGCGTATGCAGATCGTGCATCCGGGGCCAGCGTGTCGAGCATGCGCCTGTCCAATGGCGGGCGCCCGGGAACGAAGTGCTCAAACACCGGCAGCGTGGACGTTACGGCCACATGATGGGCGACGAGGTTCTTGATCATGTCCTGAATGTGCGGATTGGCGATCTCCATGGTGGCGAGCTCCACCAAAGCGGGAAGGCCATCGTAGTCGCAGGTGTCAGGTTTCTTTTGCGAGTAAAACTCCGTGTCCACCAGCAGGCCATGCTCAAGGTTATCGATGCCCAGGGCTACAGCTTCACCGAAACCGATGG
>JBEKHU010000466.1:0-5019 GCA_050012115.1 Bryobacteraceae bacterium
ATTGTGAACGTCAACTCGCGCATGAGCAAGAAGGTGAATCTGTTCGGCTTCTACCAGCTCGGCTCGGCCCATGGCAACTCGGACGGTGGTTCGCCCATGAACCAGTACGACCTGAGCAGCGAATGGGGCCCGACGCGGTTCGACATCCGCCACCGCTTCTTCATCGGCGGCTCCGTGACGGCGCCCCTCAAGCTCATGTTCAGTCCTTTCATCACGGGTTCTTCCGGCGCCCCGTATAACATCACCACGGGCAACGATTACGAAGGCGACCTGATCTTCAACGAACGCCCCGCCTTCGCCACCGACCCCAACACCCCCGGCGTGGTCTCCACAGCCTACGGTCTGCTCAATATCAATCCGCAAGCCGGCGACAAGATCATCCCGCGCAACTACGGCCGCGGCCCGGCGCAGTTCAACCTCAACCTGCGCGTGGCCCGCACCTGGGGCTTCGGCAAGTCTAAGGAAACAAGCAGCTCCGGCCCGGGCGGCGGGCCGGGCGGGCCGATGATGGGCGGCGGACCGCGTGGCGGGCCGGGCGGCGGCGGCGGGTTCCGCGGCGGCCCCGGGGGGATGTTCGGCGGCGGCGGGGACAATACCGGCAAGCGGTACAACCTGACGCTGTCGGCCTCGGCGCGCAACCTGTTGAATTATGTGAACTTGTCGTCCCCGAACGGCAACCTGAGCTCGCCCTATTTCGGCCAGTCGTTGGCCCTGGCCAGCGGCTTCGGCGGCGGCGCTGGTGTGTACAACCGCAGGATCGACCTGCAGTTGCGCTTCAGCTTCTAGAGTGCGGGCGGCATGATTCGGAAGGCGACCAGGACCGGGCAGCAAACAGGGGTTCGGGCAGGATTCAGGGCGGGGCATGGACCCCGCCTTTTTTGCGCCGTAACCACTATGCAGCCACCGTGCAGATTCACGATTTCACCGTGAAAACATCGTGTTTTGACCGTAAAAACAGCGTTTTTTGTGCGCACCGTGCGTCACGGTGGATCTGCTGCAATCAAAGGACTTATTGGAATTTCACCGTGCATTTCACCGTACATTAATACGCTTCACCGTGCGCCACGGTGGATCTGTGGCAAACAAAGGAGTTAGCAACATTAACACGCGCATTTTGCGTGTTCACCGTGTTTCACGGTGGATCTGTTGCAATGATTGAGCTTACGCGAATTAAATGCGCACATTAACATGCGTCACCGTGCGTCACGGTGGATCTGTTGCAAACAAAGGAATTAGAAACATTAACACGCTCATTTTTGCGCACAGACCGTGTTTCACCGTGTAACTATGGTGTTCTAAAGGACTTATCGATAATTCACCGTGATTGCACCGCATCGCCGCCACACAATGAAATCACGGTCCGTTTTGCGGTCTATTTCGTGCCCTGAAACAGCAGCTGCGTGAAGACCGCCAGGTTGCGCCGCCAGACCATCCAGGTGTGCGCGCCGGGCGTCTCGACGAAGGTGAGTTTCACTTCCTTGGATTGCAGCCAGTCGCGGAATTTGCGGTTATCTTTGATCAGCCCGTCGTCGACGCCGCAGGCGATCCACAGCAGTTTCAACTGCGCGTTGGCCTTGGCGTCGAGCTTGGGATAGGCGGCGTTGAAGTCCTCATCGAGTCCGCCGGCGCTGAACGAACCGACCCAGGCGAAGCGGTCGAGCGCGTTCAAGCCGGTGAGCACCGACTCGGCGCCGCCCATCGACAGGCCGGTGATGGCGTGCAATTTGCGGTCCTTCGACACGCGGTACTGCTGTTCGACCTGGGGCATCACTTCGGCCAGGAGCGCGTCGCGGAATCTGGTCTTGTTGCGCTGCCACAGACTGGCGTCGCTGCCGACCCGCCTCCAGCCCGCGGCGAGGACCTCCGGCGCGCCGTATCCCAGAGGCATGACGACGACCATCGGTTTGACCTTGCCCGCGGCAATCAGGTTATCCAGGATCACGTTGGCCTCGCCGACGGCGGTCCAGCCGTTGGCGGCGTCGCTGAAGCCGTGCAGCAGGTACAGCACCGGATAGGGCTTGGCCTTGGAACTGTAGGCGGGCGGGGTGTAGACGTAATAGTCGCGCTGGTCGCCGACAATGCCGGACTTGTAAAAGTGATGATGCACGACGCCGCGCGGCACGTCGGCGACCTCCCATATCTGGGGAGGCGTGCCGGGCACGCGGACGGCGCTGGCCGAGCCGAGCAGATTGGGCGTGATGAGCGGATTATGCGGATCCATCAGGGAGACGCCGTCGACCTGGAAGGTGTAGCTGTAGCGGTCGGGTTCGAGGGGCGGCGTGGTGACGCTCCAGATGCCCTGGTCGTTCTTGGTCATGGCGGCCTTTTCCGTGCCTTCGCGCAACAGGAAGACCTGTTTCGCATTGGGCGCCTGGAAGCGGAAGGTCACGCGGTGATCGGGCTGAACCTCCGGGGAGACGATCGGCGGACCGGGCTGCGCCAGGAGAGACATGGTGGCAATTCCAAACAACAGTGACGTTTTGAGCATGGCGCTACGATTCTATCCTCAACCGGGTACGGACGGCGCCGCGCACTCAAGCGAACTGGCCGCCGGAGGCTTCCTCGGCTGTGCCGCCGGCCGTTTGTTGCGCCAGCAGCAACTCTCGTGCCTCGACGCTCAGCGACGGCAGGCGTGAAAAGAAGACCGCCGCGCTGAGGCAGGACAGGGCGCCGCCGATGGCGACCGTGAGCGGGGCGCCCAAGTGCGTCGCGGCGATGCCGGCGGCGAGCGCGCCGAGCGGCGCCATGCCCATGAACATCATCGAATAGGCCGCCATGACCCGCCCGCGCAGCGCATCGGGCGTCATGCTCTGAATCAGCGTGTTGCACGACGCCATCTGCACGATGAAGGTGAATCCAACCGGCACCAGGAGCGCGGCGGAGAGCCAGAACGAGCGCGAAAGCGAGAACAGAATCAGCAAGGCGCCGAAACTGAACGTCGCATAGGCCACCCAGCGCCCCAGACCGCTGGTGCCCTGGCGCAGCGCCAGCCGCAGCGCGCCGGCCAACGCTCCGACGCCGGTGGCGCCCAACAGGATGCCCAGCCCGGCCGCGCCGTGGTGCAGGATGCGGTCGGCGAAGACAGGCATCAACACGGCGTAGGGCATCCCCACTAGGCTCACGATGCCGAGCTGGATCAGCAGCGCGCGGATGGGCCGCGTGCGTCCGACCCAGCGGAATCCGGCGACGATATGGTCGAAGGCCGAATCGGGCAGGTGGGCCGGGGCGCGGGGCTCGAGGCGCATCAGCAGCAGCCCGGCGATCACCGCGATGTAGCTCGCGCCGTTGGCGAAGAAGCACCACGCCTCGCCCAGGGCCGCGACCAGCAGTCCGGCGACGGTGGGCCCGAGGATGCGGGCGCTGTTGAACAACGACGAGTTCAGGGCGATGGCGTTGGGCAGGTCCTCGCGGCCCACCATTTGCACGACGAAGGCCTGCCGCGCGGGAATGTCGAAGGCGTTGACGACGCCTAGCAGCGCGGCCAGGAGGATGACGTGCCAGACCTGGACGACGCCCGCGAAGTTTACGCCCGAGAGCGAGAAGGCGAGCAGCATGCTGGCAATCTGCGTGCCGACGATGATGCGGTGGCGGCTCCAGCGGTCAGCCGCATGGCCGCCCACAGGCGCGAGAAGAAACACCGGAAACTGCCCGGCAAAGCCCGTGAGCCCCAGCAGGAACGACGATCGCGAGAGGCGATAGACGAGCCACGCCTGAGCCACGTTCTGCATCCACGTGCCGGTCACGGAAATGAACTGACCGCCGAAGAAGAGCTGGTAGTTGCGATGCCGCAAGGAGCGCAGCGCGAAGGTCAGCTTGGAATTCGCGGGCATCGGCGAGGTTATGCGGACGGCGGGCGGCGGCTCATCCAGTGCGCACCGGACCCGCCATCTCAAGCCCAAACGTCCGCCGGGCCGAACCAGGGGGAGACGATCCGCGCCACATCATGCTGGATTGACAGGAATCAGAAGATTTGCTGGCGACCGGACTGGGCAAAATTGCCCAGCCGCACCCGTAATCCATTGATTCTAAATAGCCGGATTTCAGTCAACCGGCAATTTTGCCCGTTTGGCCTGGCAGGCGGGTGCGAGCTGACGCCGCCCCGGCACGGGAATCCGGATCGCCGCGAGGGCGCGGAGGGGACCGCGAATCCTGGGCGAGCGGCCTCAGTAAGCGCCACGTCGAGTTGATCATGCAGGACGTTTCGACGGTACGCATCCAGCCGGAAGGGGGGAAGGGAGCAAAGGACGTCCCCACGCCCGGGAGCGATGCGCCTGGCTTGGATGCGCTCAACGCTTGAGCAGCGCTGCCTCGTCGGCCCAGAACTTCAGCTTGTCGGACTTGTTTTCCGCGCCGTGGACCTGGAGCACGCTGCCGGGTACAAACTCACCGGAGACGATTGCCGCCGGGATGAACACGGCGATCTCCTCGTCGAGAACCCGAATCACATAAACGGTGCCCGAGGCCTGCTTCTCCAGGCGTAGAATCTGGCCTCCCATCTCCATGTTCGAGCCCTCTTTATACTCGCTCCGCGAGCCCATCTTCAGGTCCTTCGGCCGGGCCCGTTTGTCCGGGTCGCCGTGAATCGTCGGCATATCCCACTTCCACTGGCCGCCTTCCTTGACGAAATTCAGAGTCAACTCCAGGCGCTGGGTCGGCGGAAGATTGCGTTCCTTCTGGATGTCCTCCGGCACGTTCAATGTGGCGACGACCTGCAGTTCCGCTTTCTGCCCGCCATCGAGCAGGGTGAGGAACTGCGGCTCATAGCTCGCCGGCGCCATGAACTTCGCAAACGTCATGAACCGCTCCTGGTCTTCCTTGGAATCGAGTTCCTTCTTCATCTCCTGAGAGAATAAAGCCGATACCTCACCAAATGAGCCTTTCCTGACGGCCGCGACGTACTTGTCGTAGATCCGTGTGAAATCCTGCATTGTTTGTCCCATGATCAGACTCCCGAACAGCAGAGTTAGGGCGATGAATCTTGTCATGTCGGCCTCCACATCAGTCGCACGTTCCATCAAA
>JBEKHU010000467.1:0-3897 GCA_050012115.1 Bryobacteraceae bacterium
AACTGGTACCGGGTGATCTTCAGCCGCACGGCCTGAGCCTCGACCGTCGACCTGTACATCGCAAGTGATACGGGCGCGGGTCCGGAATAGTGGCTCGCCAGTTGCCGGTCGGCAGCGAATTTATGGCCGGCACTGGTAAGCCCCAGCATGAAATCATGCCCTTCAGTGCCCCGAATCTCTACCAGCTTTTCCTTTTGGAAATGCCGGAACACTGCCTCGATGATCGGATGCGGGAGCTTTAGTTCGCGCTGCAACGCGCTCAGACTGCTGACGCCTTCGAGATTGAGCCTGCGTGCCACCAGGTCCACCACCAGCGACCACGGGATGTCCAATGCGTCCGGCTCTAAGGGCGCAGGGGGCACAAACGTAGGTGCTCGCAGGGCATCTGCCATATTAACTAACTTTCACCAACACTTATGGTGGACTCTCTCCTCTTGACTCACAGCATATACCGGAGTGCACTCCAGTTGTCCATGAATATGACAATATTCCACGTCAGCTCTGGCAAAAGTCCGCCGGATAAGTAAAGAATGAAAGATTTTAAGAGTGGTGGTTGCAGCCGCCCGCTGTGTGGACACACGTGTCAAACGCAGGGTCGTTGACGAAGCCCGCTGCGACGATGCCGAAAAAGGCCCAGCTGCAACAGCGCGAGACCAGGCGACTCCGCAAAGTGGCCCTACCTGTCTGGTCCTTTCCGCTCCGACGACCTGCTACTCACTGGGTAGCTGCAGGTTTCGCTCGATCAGTGCGATGCGCTGCTGAACGCAGGCGGCGCTGCGCAATGCATCCGGCGGGGTGTTTAGAACGTAGTCGAGCAGCCGGTTCACGGTCGTACTGGCGACGTACGTGCGAGTATCGGACCCGCCGTAGTAGATCAGAACATCCTGGCCACGGCACACCCACCCGTTGGAAAACACCACGTTTGATACATCGCCGACCCGCTCCTCCCCCTCGGGCGCCAAAAAGTAACCGCCGGGTCTGGCAATCACCTTGCCCGGAGCTTCCAGATCGCACAGGAAGCAATACAGGACATAACGCAGACCGGCCGCGGTGTTGCGCACGCCGTGGGACAGGTGGAGCCAGCCCTTGCTGGTCTTGATCGGCGCGGGCCCGAGCCCGTTTTTGACCTCATTGATGGTGTGGTATTCACGGCGTTCGAGGATCGACTCCTCCTCGATCACCGCGTGCGCGATGTCCCGCACCAACCCCCAGCCGATGCCACCGCCGCGGCCGGCCTCGATGAAACTATCCTGGGGCCGCGTATAGAAGGCGTAGCGGCCGTCCACGAACTCGGAGTGCAGGACGCAATTGCGCTGCTGCGACGACGGCGTCCGCAGGTCGTCCAGCCGCTCCCATGTTTTCAAGTCGCGCGTTCTCGCAATACCGCACTGTGCCACCGCCGCCGACAGGTCGCCTGTCGGCGCGGCGGGATCTTTGCGCTCGGCGCAGAACAGGCCGTAGATCCAGCCATCCGCATGGGCTGTCAGCCGCATATCGTAGACGTTTGTCTCGGGATCAACGCCTTCAGGCATGACCACCGGATATGGCCAGAAGCGGAACCCGTCGATGCCGGTGGCGCTTTCGGCGACGGCGAAGAACGACTTCCGGTCCACGCCCTCCACCCGCGCCATCAGGACCACTCCGCCGTTCCATTCCATGGCCCCCACGTTGAATACGGCGTTGACGGCCAGACGCTCCATCAGGCGTGGGTTTGTGGCCGGGCTGAGGTCGTACCGCCAGAACAGCGGCGTGTGCGCCGCGGTCAGGACGGGATGACGGTAACGCTGGAACCAGCCGTTCGTTTCCGGACAGGGCTCGTTGCTGCGTCCGATCAGCGCCTCGTGCGCCGCGAACAGCCGCTCTCGCTGAATCTGATAGTCCATTGGTGTCATGATGTCTCCCTGGAAGATCGCGCCGGAATCGCCACTTGAACTCATTGGCCATCATCATACATGTGCTCCTCCGAGGCCGTGTTCCGGCGGAAATGGAGGTGGCACGCGTCAACCCGTCAAGGCCCGGTGTCAACCACCGCGCCATGCCGATCCGAATCCGGCCATTATCGGCAGTGGAGTGACGCGCCACTCTGCCGGCGCCGTCGCAGGATCACTTGTCTGGTTCCGCGCGTTGATCCACGGCCTGCGGCACAGTCATCGCGGGGCTCTCGGACCATTCCAAAGTCGTACCCTGACGTGCCGGAGGTGGATGGATCCGGTCAGCTTGCCAGCGCCAGACCAACAGGTGCATGACAACGCCCGCGGCGAACGCCAGCGTGCTGTAGAGATAGTAGGCCAGATGCAGCGGCAGCGCTCCAGCCAGGAACAACCAGCCGCGCCTGACGGCCAGGAAACGGTAGAACTGCCGATTGAGTAAAATGGCGGCCGCGAGGGGCAGGAGGGCCCAGGCAGACGAGATTCTGATCATTGGGCCGATGAATGCGAGGATCGCTGCCGCCAGTACCAGGTTCGCCGTGAGACGCTGGGACACAGCCAGGTTCAGATCGTTGGGAAGCCGACTGGAGCGCAGAATCAGGCGGGTCCAGGGGAGCGCCCGGGAAACGATGTCGCAGCGCACCAATTCGACCAGCCCCCAACCTTTGAGGTGTTTGACCTGGATGCCCGGGTCGAGAACGATGCGGTGGCCGGCGGCTCGCAGCCGATACCCCAATTCAATATCTTCCATCGACGGGCGGGTGTACCATTCGTCGAAGCCGCCGACCGCCTGAAAGGCCGTGCGCCTGACTGCGCCGCAGCCGGACCAGAATGTCGCCGCTTCGGTCCGCCCAGTCTGATGAACGTAATGATGCAGCAGGTTTCTATATTGCGAGACGAACCGGGGATCTCCGGGTTCATCGTCATAGGACCCGAACAGAGCGTCAATGGACGGATCCTTCTCGTAGCGGGCGCGGAGCAGGTCGAGCGTGTCGGGCCGCACACAGACGTCCGCGTCCACGAAGACCAGAATGTCGCCCGAAGCGTGGGCGGCGCCAATATTGCGTGCCGACCCCGGTCCAGCATGGCCCTGCGTTCTGAATACTGCCACGCCGGCCGCCTCCGCGATTGCCGCCGAGCCGTCACATGATCCGTCATCGACGACGATGCACTCCAACGGCGGCGTTGTCGATTGCCGCAGGCACTGCAGGCACTCAGGCAGGAATCTCGCCCCATTGAGCACCGGGATGATAACAGAGAGGGTCAGCACAGGTTGAAGCCCAAGTTTATCGCAAGCGGTCTGGGCCGGTCCGCTAGCCGCCCGCCACCCAACGGAGCACATGGAGTGCCTGGAAGCCGAGCTCCAGCAATACGCGAAAGTCCACCAGCGCGCAAATAGCGATGGCGGCGATTCCACAGCAGGCCGCCCTGGAGCCGTCTCCAACCAGCAGCAGCACGTACAACGGAGCTAACGGACGGCTGTAGCCGTATGGGGTATCCCAGAAGCCCTTGCCCGTCATCGCCAACAGGAGCAGGATGTGCATCGCCAGCGCGACCATGAGAGTGGCGGGCCGGGTTCTGCGCAGCCGGATAATGCCCAGGATGACTGCTCCCATTGTGGCCCCCAGGGCGAGGCGGTCAAACAGGCGGGTGATCGCCTGGAAATCAGGGGAAAGGCGCCAGTAATGCGGCGGATTGATGGCGCGCTCGAGAATGCCCAGGTGCGGCCTTGGAACCACCCAGCCTGGGGCGATGGCGTGTACACCCAACGCGGCGGGAGGCAAAACACTCATCAGGTAGCCGTACCAGCAAAACACCGGAAGCGCAGCCGTCGCCAGCCAGGCGGATCTGCGGAAATTGCGCTGAAAGGCAGCCACTAGCACGGCGGCAATGACCAGCAGCAGACCGGTCTCCCGGACCAGACCCGCAGCGGCCAGCGTCACCCATACTCCGCGTTCACGTCCTGTCC
>JBEKHU010000468.1:0-3892 GCA_050012115.1 Bryobacteraceae bacterium
TACCAGTGAGCGGGTGCTGGCGATGGAAACGGCGGAACAATCGCTGGTTGCCGACACCACGATGAACCTGGAAAACCTGTCGAAGGAGACCGGCGGTGAGTTCATCCGGGGAAACGACCTGCGCACGCCGCTGCGGCGCGAGCTGGAGGACGCGCGCAGCCATTGGGAACTGACCTACACGCCCGCCGATGTGCGCGAAGACGGGCGTTTCCGGAGCCTGAGAGTGGCCGTGTCGCGGCCGGGCGTGACGGTGACGGCGCGCAGCGGCTACTATGCTTTGCCGATGCTGAATGGCGAGCAGATCGCGCTGTTTGAATATGCGCCGTTCGTGGCGCTCAATGCCCAGCCGGCGCCGCGGGAGTTCGAGTTTCACGCCGCGGCGCTGCGTTTTCGTCCGGGGGCGATGGTGCAGCACGAAATGGTTTTCGAGGCGCCGCTGCGGGAAGCGGCGCTGGTAAAAGACCCCGGCGCCAAGGCCAAGGGGGTCACGGCGCACCTGTCGTTTCTGGCGCTGTTAAAGGATGCGGATGGGCGCGTGGTGACGCGGGTCAGCCGCGACCTGTCTTATCGGGCGCCGGACGAGCCGGGCCTGCGCTCTCAAGTGGCGACCCACGCCGCGCCGTTTGCGGCGCCGCCCGGACGCTACACGCTGGAAAGCGCGGTGGTGGACCGGAACAGCGGCAAAGCCAGTACCCGGCGGGCGGCCCTGGTGGTCGCGTCCGGGGCGGGCCTGGCGCTGAGCGACCTGTCGCTGGTGCAGCGCCTGGAGCCGGCCAGCGGCGCTCCGGACGAGCGCGATCCGCTGGCTATTCGAACCGGCCGCGTGATCCCGGAGGTGGCGGGCACGGTGCACGCGGGTAATGATCTGGGCTTTTACGCGATGGTGTATCCGGACGCGCGGTCGGCGGCGCCGCTGGCAGTGGTGCTGGAACTGCTGCACGAAGGGCAGCGGGTGGCGAGCCGGGAGTATGGTCCGATCGACAGCGCACGGGGCGCGCAGCCGGTGCTGGCATCGTTTCCGTCGCGGGATCTGAAAGCGGGGCAATACGAGGCGAGGCTGACGGTGCGGCAAGGGGAACTCTCGCGCCAGCAGGTGCTGCCGGTGACGCTGGCGCGGTGAGGAGGGTGAATGCCGGGAGGCGGAGGCTGGGCCGTGCCGCGCACCATGGTTCCACCGTGCATTTCACCGTGCACGGATCGCGATTTTACCGTGAAAACACCGTGTTTGACCGTGTTTTTACCGTAAAAACACCGGTTTTTTGCGTTTCCGTGTAACTACGGTTTTCTAAAGGCCTTAGCCGTATTGCGCCGCGAATGCGCCCGCGCCAGTCGTGTAAGTACTTAATTCTAAAGGACTTACACGATTTTCACGGTGCTTCACGGTGGATCTGTGGCAAACAAAGGAGTTATTGAAATTTAGCGCGCATTTTGACGCACATTAACATGCGGCACCGTAGGCCACGGTGGATCTGCTGCAATGACTGGAGTTACGAACATTAAGGTGCCACATTAACATGCTTCACCGTGCGTCACGGTGGATCTGTGGCAATCAAAGGACTTATTCACATTAACAGACGCATTTTTGCGCGCAAACCGTGCTTCACCGCGTAACTACGGTTTTCTAAAGGACTTACGCGGATTTAGCCGTGTTTCGCCGGAGCCCCTCCACGACGGCTATTTTCGCCTGTCCAGGCTCTCTAATTCTTTCCAGATGTCGTCGTCGTGGGGGGTCCATTCGGCCGGTTTCTGCCCGGTCGTATGCACCTCGGGTTCGGTCAGAGTGCCGTGGCCGTACGGGCAGATCGACTCCATTTGCGGCGGGCTGAGCAGCGTTGCCCGGCTCCAGGAGCCCGTTTCGAGCGGCATTCTGAGCCGCCGCAGACAGCTCCGGCAGCGCATCCGCTGGTCCCACACGGCCAGGTACGCCAGGCCGATTCCGGTCAGGAAAAAGAGCAGGATCGCGCCGGTCGATGCCAGGTCCTGGTCCAACCACGTCGGCCGATGTGTCAGGAACGGCTCCGGCTCCGGCAGCACCCGCGTCAGGCCATCCCACACGGCCCGCATGAACAGCGCCACGGCCACCAGTTTGGCCCCCAGATAGGCCCAGTATTTCATCGTGCCTCCGCCACTTGATTAGACTGCTGCGGGCGCGCGAAGTTCCAACCCTTTCGGCTGCTCTCGGACGCCGCTCCGCCGATCCCGCTGGTGATGCGAGAACCCGGCCACCGGGCCGTCGCTGCCTAGCCCGCGGAATGGCCACAAATGGGCCACTCGAGTCTGTAACTGACTGATTCCAGGTGGACCGAGAATGGGGAATGGCCCATTTCGGGCCATTTCAACCGGACCACGGCCTTCAGGCCCGCAGCAGGTTTTTGGCAATGAAAACGACGTTGGCCGGCCGCTCCGCCAGACGGCGCATGAAGTACGGATACCAGGCGTCGCCGTAGGGCACGTACAGTCGCACGCCGTAGCCTCTCGCGGCCAGCCTGGCCTGCAAGTCCCGCCGCACTCCGTACAGCATCTGGAACTCGAACTCCTCCGGCTTGCGGCCAGTCTTCCGCACCGCCGCGAGCGTGCCCTCGATCATCCGCGGATCGTGCGTCGCGATCGCCGGAAAGGCCCCCTCGGCGATCAGTAACCGGGCCAATTTCAAATAGTTACGATCGACGTCCGCCTTCTCGGGATAGGCCACCGCGGCCGGCTCGTCGTAGGCCCCTTTGCACAGCCGCACCGGAATGCTCAGCCGGTTCATGCGCCGCAGATCTTCCTCCGTGCGGTACAGGTAGGCCTGCAGCACGCAGCGCACGTGCCCGTACTGCCGGTGCATCTCTTCGACGATGGCCAGCGTACGGTCTACGTAATCGCTTGATTCCATGTCGATTTCCAGCCGGCTGTTGTGGCTGGCGGCGATCTCGGCGAGCATTGCGGTGTTGGCCATGCACAGCTCGGTGGAAAGTCCTAAGCCCAATTGTGTCAGCTTGATGGAGACCGTCAGCGGCAGCCCCGACGCGGCGATCGCGCTGTAAATCCCCTCGATGCCGGCGCGAAACTGCGCCGCTTCGGCGGTCGTGGTGACGCTCTCGCCAAGCTGGTCGATGGTCGCCGAAAGCCGCTCGCCGTGGAGCCTGCGGCAGACCGTCATGGCGGCCTCGAGCGTGTGCCCGGCGACGAATCGCCGCGTCAGGCCCGCGCTCAGGCGGGACGTTTCCATCCACCTCCGTAGCCGCTTGTTTTCAGAGAGGTGGATAAAGACGTGCCGCAACATGGCGTGGGCTCACTATCCACATTATCCGATGCGGCCGCGCAAGGGAACAGCACCTTAGTGTGGTGGCATATCCAGGGTACCGGCGGCGCCGCGGTGCGAAGGGAGAATTGCGGACGGCAGAGCCTATGGAAATGACGGGCCGTGGAAGCCGTGGAAAACTTGCGGCAAATTTCCCACCGCTCCCACCGCCCTTGGAAATCGTCGGACGATTCCCACATTCCCACAGGCGCGAATACGAAAAAAGATGAACGAACGCGGAGCACCGACCTCGATTGGCTGCTCTCGCGATTCCCACATTCCCGCAGGCGCGAATACGAAAAATGATGAACGGACCCGGAGCACCGACCTCGATTGGCCGCTCTCGCGGTCTTCACATTCCCGCAAGCCCGACGACCTTCTCAATCCCACTCATTCCCGAGCGGGAAGAAGCATCGCGCGCGAGCGCCACTCACCGGCTAAGGCTGCCGCTAGTGAATCGTGAATGAAAAACTATTGGACGTGATCCGACCAGGGTTGTAGACGACCACACCGACGGTGGCCGCCTTGGAAATATAGGCAGCCGGGACTGCCGCCGTGAGCTTGGTTGCGCTCACGAACGTCGTCGTCAGGGCGGCGTTCCCAAACGTT
>JBEKHU010000469.1:0-3883 GCA_050012115.1 Bryobacteraceae bacterium
CAGCGCCGCCTTCAGCGTCGGCCGCTGGTCCAGGATCTCCTGCGCTCCTTTGGGATCCACGCCCTGCAAGGCGCCGAGCAGCTCGAACAGATCCGCGTCCGTTTCGTTGTCGAACGTCACCGCGCCCTTCTCCGTGCGCTTGCTCACCGACATCGGGTCCGGCCGCTTCATCTTCAGCACCGTCGCCACCGCCCGGTGCACCGCCGGATCCACCACTACCCGCGG
The DNA here is from genome assembly GCA_050012115.1 of Bryobacteraceae bacterium. GTDB lineage: Bacteria > Acidobacteriota > Terriglobia > Bryobacterales > Bryobacteraceae > CAIVVT01. Next base: position 226 of record JBEKHU010000469.1, read on the forward strand.
CGTCTTCCGCCACTGGCTCTGCAGCAGCTGGCTGAAGCCCTGGATATCGGCCTCCGAATTGAACGACGTTGCCGCCGCGGCGAAGATCTGGGCCCGCCGCGCGTCGTCCTCCGCCAGTTGCGTCAGCACCATGTCGGCCGCCGAGTAGGGGTACGCCTCCGGCGTCGCATACAGCTCCAACGTCGCGATGGCCCGCTCCAGATCTTTCTCCTCGATCAGCTTCGCCACCACGGCGAACAGCGGATACGCGCGCGCCTTCGGCGCCAGCCCGCCCAGCAGCTCCGCCGCCGCTCCCGCGTCGTACCGCGCCATCGTCACCAGCACCAACGACTGCGTCGCGCCCGGTTCCCGGCCCCCTGCCGGCGGCACCGCCGCCGCCGTCCGGAAGGCCTGTTCCAGCAGTTCCAGCGCCTGCTTCTTGTTCTCCGCGCCGTACAGCTCCGCCGCGTCCGTCAGCGCCGCCACCTGCACCCCCATCGACGCTGCCGGGATCATCTCCACCGTGCTTTTCAGGAACTCCTGAACCGGATTCTTCGCCTCGGCCTTTTCCTCCCGCTTCGCCTCCGGTTTCTGAACCGGCGCTTTCGCCGCCGGCGCGGCTTCCTGCGCGCTTAGCGCCGCGCTGCACGCCAGTGCCAACGCCCAGCCCAATCGCCAACCTTGCGGCATCGTGGACTCCTCTCTCTGGTCCTGCTGAATTCCCGTTGCACCGCTCCGCTAACGCGTACGCCGGAGCCTCATCCCGATTGGACGCCCTGCGCGCGCCTTCGATACTAGCGCCAGCAGAGAAAAAACCTGGATTCTCTCGTTACTCTATCGCTTCTCAATCCTGGCCGGCTCCAGCGTGCTGATCTCCACACCATCTCCGAGCCGCTTGTTTCTGGACCCCGTATTGCTGAGCCGCGACAACTCGCTTCTGAGCGGCGACAGCGTGCTTCTGAGCCGCGACGGCGTGTTTCTGAGCCGCGACCGTCAGGGAGCGGATGTGCCGGCGTCCCCTCGGTGACACTTCACCGGTCGGTCCGTCACCCTCTTGACATACTATGCGGCGCGTAGTAGCTTTGACGTGTATGCTTCTGTCGTTCCGGTGCGAGGAGACCCGGGCGCTGCACGAAGGCTACGGCAGCCGCCGGTTCCGGAACATTGAAGATCAGGCCCGCAAGCGGCTGCGCTGGCTGCACGCCGCCACGAGTCTTGCCGACCTCGGAGCGATTCGCGGCAACCGGCTCGAAGCGCTCAAGGGCGAGCGGGCCGGACAACACAGCATTCGCATCAACGAACAGTGGAGGATCTGTTTTGAATGGCGCGATGGCAACGCACATGCCGTTGAAATCGTGGACTACCACTGAGAAAGGAAGCACCATGCCAAAGCGGAAGAAGTTGCCGCCGGTCCACCCTGGCAGCCTGCTGCGAGACGAACTGGAGGAGATTGGCGTCAGCCTGAATGAACTGTCGCGCGCGATCCGTGTCCCGATGAATCGCGTCAGCGCCATCGTCAATGGAAGGCGTGCGATTACCGTGGATACTGCTTTGCGCCTCGCCCGGTACTTCGGAACTTCACCTCAGTTCTGGCTGAATTTGCAGATCGCCTATGACCTCGAGATCGCCGGCCAGGACTTGCAGCCCCGCATCGAGCGTGAGGTCCTGCCGAGGACGGCCGCTTGAGCGGAAGAGGTACCTTGTGCGTTTCCGCGTCACTGTGGATGCCGCGCTCGTATTGCCCTTTGCGACAGGCCCAGCCATGGCGCAAGACCGATTCGGGAGAGAGCAAGGCGGCAGGTACAAAGTAAGACCGGGACAGTCCCGTCCCGGGTTTTCGGGTTTCTGGTTCGGGCGATAGCGGCGCTTGGCGGGGGCAAAGACGGCTCCCGGAGGAAAACATGCGACTCGCAGGATCAAAAGATAGTGGCTGGGTGTATCCTGAATGGGACCCGAGAGTCCCAAATCAAAACTCAGGGTTAAACGACCTGAATTACTTGTTACCAGGAGGCCCGTTATGCAAGCTCGTACATTCCTTGTAACGGCGTTGTTATTTCCCGCCCTCGTGATGGCGGCGGATCGCCCGGCCGCGACGATCGTGGATACCACTGGTGTTCAGACCGAGGTCACCGAGTTGAAATCGTGTCAGAGCGAGTTCGGTGGATTGTTTCTGGATCAGGACGGCTTTTCAGTCGTCGTGAAGAAGTTCAAGCTGCGCGGCAACGAGGCCGCAGCTACATGTGAACGCTGGCTGCACTTTGACGAAGTCGCCCAGTTCACCATGGTCGGTTCCAAACTCACGATCGAGTTGAAAACCGGCGAAACCGTGACAGGTTCGCTTCCAGAGAGTTATGAGACTGGCATTTGTGAATGGCGCGGCAAGTGGACGCAAGGCGACTTTGTCCTGAGTTCCGACAAGATCAAGTCAGTCACCTTCCACGGGACCTCGGAACGGCAGGCGGTTCCTTCCAAGGGGCCCGATGCGACCATCACCCTTCGCGATGGAGCGATCATGAAAGCCCAGGATGTCCGACGTCATTGCATCGTCTCATCTGGCTATATCAATGTCCCGGCAAGCGACGAGCACTTCGTTACAGTGTGGATCGAGTATAAACGGGGCGCAGGCGTTGTGAAGACGGAGTTGCCCTTCAGCCAAGTCAAGCTCATCGCTTTCGATCGGCCTGTCGTCACCACGCAGAGCTATGGCGAAGGCGATTCCTGCAAGATCACATTGCGTGATGGGTCCGTGCTGGCTGGGCATTGCAGCGGCGAGGGGCAATCCGGGGAATTCCACGGGTTGGTGTGGCGGGTGAACGGAACTCACTTCGCCATCTGGACAGGCCAGAGTATGGGTTTCGCCGTTCAGTCAATCCAGTTCTCTGAATAGCCCGCACCTTACGAGGGCCTCGGTCGTAGCGGGAGTGGAAATGGAAAAGAGGCGGCGCCTCAGACATTCCGCTCCCTGTTTCGCGCTTTCCGAAACCCGGCACAATATGCACAAGCGCGAAACCCGCACAACCCCACTTGGCCTGTCGTCGCCGACACCCTGTCGTCGTGGCGCGCCTACGATTTCCGCCGCTCGTTGCGGATCAGCCCGCCGACCGATGGCGCATCCAGCAACACCCCGGCGATCTCGAGCCGCGCCAGCACATTCAAATCTGCCTCCGGTACCTTCTCCAGCATCCCCTCGGCTCCGTCGCCCATCATCTTCGCCAGCCCGCGGAAGATCGCCCGAAACGCCATCGTCGAGGCCCACGCCGCCCGCGGCGCGGCGTTCCCGCTGTCGGCATCGTTTTCTTTCTTCCACGCCTCGCGCGCGTCCGTGATCGCTTTGTCGAACATCCGCATTGCGTACTCGTCGTCCTTCAGCTTCTCGTGCGCCGCCTCCGCAATCGCCACCCACAGCCCCGGCCGCACGCTCACCTCCGGGATTCCCGACACCGCCCCTGCGCACTTTCCCAGCAGCCGCCGCGCCTCGTCCTCTTCCTTACTCCGCGCCGTCTCGATCACCAGCATCACCGCCCGCCGCCGCAACACCGGCGATGGAATCTTCTTCTGGATCTCCAACACCTGCACCGGGTCTTTCCGCAGGTTGATCATCACCTCGCGGAACAGCAATCCCTCCTGCGCCACTTCCCGCGCGTGCCGCTGCTGCTCCTCCGTCATCGGCCCGCCCTGC
>JBEKHU010000470.1:0-3883 GCA_050012115.1 Bryobacteraceae bacterium
CTTCGGGTGACAGACAATACTCGCCGTTCTCCAGTGGTTCGTTCACCTCCACCTTGAACAGCCGGTTTTCGATGGGCGATACCAGGATGAAGATCGGACGCGTTTTATCCTTGCGTTTTCTTGGGTCAGTCGGCAGAGTCAGAACGCGCTGCCCGCCCTTGACCTCCATTCGAAACAGGGACAGCCGCTGGGGGTTGACTTTGTCCGACTGAAACAAGAAGACTGGCTCCGGCACCGGCGTCTTGGTAGGTGAATTCGCTCCTGGCACGCTGTAGTTTGCCTCGCCTTTGCCCGGTGCTTCGCGAGCCTCACTGGTTTCCACCTCGATCAGCTTCTTTCCATGCTGCAGGAACGGCACGTCGGATTTCTCTGGGCGCGGCCCAGAGTATTTCTTCTGCGCCGTCGCGGGCAGGGCCGCCGCGACCAGGAGCGTGGCGGTGAGAGTAACGATCTGCAGCCTCATACCTTCAGATTCTCGCAATCTCGACGCTCCGTGGCGCGGCCCGGTTACAGATTCCATTCGCATACGCCGCGATACAGTGCGCGGACGGCACCGCAGTTGCGATCGATCCTCCGCATGTCTTGGCCTGTCCCGGTTGGGCAAGAACACTGGTAGACTGTGGCCGTCATGAGACTAGCGACTCGATTCCTTGCACTAGCCGTGATGGCCTGGGTGATCTGTGCCGTCGCGCTAGCCGAACCCTGCGAAAGCCTGCTTAAGCTGAATCTGGCGGCAACGTCGATCTCCGCCGCGCAGTCCCAGCCCGCGGGCACTTTCACGCCGCCTGCCGGCAAGCCGCTCGCGAATCTACCGGCGTTCTGCCGCGTTGTCGGCGAGATTCACCCAGTCGATGATTCGACCATCAAGTTTGAGGTGTGGTTGCCGGCTTCGGGCTGGAACGGGAAGTTTCAAGGCATCGGCAATGGAGGCTTTGCCGGCAGCATCGGCTTCAGTCAGATGGCTGACGCTGTGGCCCATGGCTACGCGACCGCCTCCACCGATACGGGGCACACAGGTGATGGCATTGACGCAACATGGGCTCTGGGCCACCCGGAGAAGATCGTCGATTTCGGCTATCGCGCAATCCACGAGACGGCCCTCCGGGCAAAGGAAATCATCCGCGCGTTTTACGGAGATGGACCGAGACGCTCCTATTTCAATTCGTGCTCTAACGGCGGAAGGCAGGCACTGATGGAGGCGCAACGCTTCCCGCAGGACTACGACGGCATTATCGCTGGCGCTCCGGCCAACTATTGGACCCATCTGCTGGCAAACGCGGCCTGGGATGTTCTGGCGCTCCTGGGCGAGAAGGACAGCTACATTCCAGCGAGCAAGTTACCCGCGATTCAGACCGCGGCGTTAGCTGCTTGTGACGCACTCGATGGCGTCAAGGATGGAGTAATCGAGAGACCTATGCGGTGCCACTTCGATCCGATCGTGCTGCAATGTGCGGGGCCGGAAAGCGACAGCTGTCTCACCGTGCCTCAGGTCGCGGCATTGAAGAAGCTCTACGCGTCTTCGCGCAGTTCCAACGGCCGACAGATCTTCCCTGGCTACTCTCCGGGCGGCGAGGCTGAGCCTGGTGGATGGGGCGCGTGGATCACCGGGCCGGCACCGGAGCGGAGCTTGATGTTCGCGTTCGGGACCCAGTTTTACAAGAACATGGTGTTCGACAACGCGGCGTGGGACTACCATTCATTCAACGTGGATCGCGATACGAAAGCGGCTGACGACAAAATGGCGCGTATCTTGAACGCGACGGACCCGGACCTGCGGCGGTTCAGGGCGCGAGGCGGAAGACTGATCCTGTATCACGGTTGGAGCGATGCGGCGATCCCCGCCTTGAACACGATCGATTACTACCAGAGCGTCGTCGCGAAGATGGGCGCGGAGAATGCAGGCTCATTCGTGCGCCTGTTCATGGTTCCGGGGATGCAACACTGCGGCGGTGGCTCCGGCCCGAATAATTTTGGCCAGTTCGGCGTCCCGCACGTCGATCCGCAGCATGACATCGACGCCGCATTGGAACGCTGGGTCGAGCAGGGCATTCCTCCCGAGCAAATCATTGCCACGAAGTACAAGAATGACAGTGACCCGAAGAGCGGCCTGGTCCGCACCCGCCCACTGTGCGCCGATCCACTGGTGGCGCGTTACAAGGGCAGCGGCAGCACGGACGAAGCGGCAAACTTCAGCTGTGCAGCGCCCGAGCCGGCTACGCATAGATAAGCTCTCTCCTTGAGGATGCTTACGTTGCCGCTCCCGCGTTGATACACTGTCGCTGTCATGAGAAAAGCGACTCTAGCCCTGGTTCCACTTATCGCACTCGGGACGCTCTGCGGCTGCAAGAAGGGCCCGGCCGATTTCCCGGTTTTCACTCAGGAATTCATTGAAACGACGCTGGCCCTCAGCCCCACGGGCGCGACAGCAGCCGGCTATCACAAGCACAAGAGCTTCGAACTCGATGCTCATCTAGATGACTTCAGCGCAGCGGGCATTGAGAAAAGCCGCGCGACGTGGAAGGATCTGAAGGCGAAGCTGGATCGCTTCGATCGCGAGAAGCTCGACGCCGAGTCGAGGGCCGACGCTGAGCTGATCGAATCGCAGATCAAGCTGGCCGAACTCGAAGACAAGGAGATTCAAAGCTGGAAGCACAACCCGACCATTTACGTCGAGACGATCGGGAATGGGCTGTTCGTGCCTTACAGCGTGGAGTATGCGCCGGCTGAGCAGCGCTGGGGGCACATCATTTCCCGGCTCGGCGAAGTGCCTCGCATGATCGAGGAGGCGAAGCGGCAACTTGTGGATTCATCGCCTGTCTGGAAGAGCGTCGCCGCGGAAGAGAACGAGGGTACGATCGGACTGATCGAGCAGGCGTTTCCTGAGAAAGTACCGGCTTCGTTGAAGGGCCACTATGACGCCGCCGCGAAACCCGCGACTGCAGCAATGCGTGAATTCAACGACTGGCTGAGGTCCTCGCTCAAGGACGCGGACCCGGAAAGCTGGCGTCTGGGCAAGGAGAGATACGCGAAGAAGTTCGCGCTGGTCATGGGCACGGACATGCGGCCGGAACAGATGCTCGCGCAGGCTGAAGAGGCTCTGAGAGACACGCGGCGCGAGCTATTCGAAGTGGCCCTGCCACTGCATCACAAGATGTATCCGACGCATGTCGATCCGGTTGACATGAACCTGATCGTGGGCGAAACGTTCAAGAAGATAGATGAGAAGCATCCGCGGCCGGAAGCTTACATGGATGAGGCGCGCAAGGCCCTGGAAGAGACACGCGCATTTCTCAAGGTACATCCCGATCAACTCGTGAAGGATCCGCCGCGGGACAATCTACAGGTGATCGAGACCCCGGTCTTTATGCGTGGCAGTTATGGTGTGGGCGGTTTCAATCCCGCGCCGCCGATGGAGCCGCAATTGGGCGCGTTCTACTGGGTGACGCCGATTCCGAAGGACTGGCCGAAGGAGCGGGTAGATTCGAAACTGCGCGAGTACAACAACTACGGGCTGCGCATACTGACAATCCACGAAGCGATTCCCGGTCACTACGTGCAAGCTGAGTACGCTTCCACGATCGAGCCGTTATCGCGGCGCATGCTGCGCGCTATTTACGGCAGCGGCGTTTACGTCGAGGGCTGGGCCGTGTACGCCACCGCAGAGATGCTGAAGGCGGGCTATCTCGACAAGTCGCCGGAGTTGAAGATGCAGAACCTGAAGTGGGAGTTGCGCGCGATCGCCAACACGATCCTCGACATCAAGTACCACACCATGGGCCTGACCGACGACGAGGCGATGACGTTGATGATGGGCAGGACATTTCAGGAGAGGGAGGAGGCCGTCGCCAAGGTGCAGCGGGCGAAGCTGGGATCGTGCCAACTG
>JBEKHU010000471.1:0-3879 GCA_050012115.1 Bryobacteraceae bacterium
GCTCATCCCGGCCATCAGCGGTCCATTGATGATCTCGAGTGGCGCGGCGCCCTCGGCGCGCTTTCGTTCCAGGTCGTCGATCAGCCCGTCCTTCGTGCCTTCGACGATGTAATTCGCCAGCCGCTGATCGAGCGGGATGCTCTCCTTCGGCGCTTTCGCTTTCTTGACGTTGTGGCGGAAATGCTCTACCACGGCCGCAATGTTGAGCTGGTTCACCGCGGCGCGCTCTTCCTTACTCTGTTCCCGCCACTCCTGCGGCGCGCTGAGCAATACCTCACGCTGCGGGTGGTCCGCCGCGACCTCCGTCGGCAGCGTGTTGAACAACAGATTCTCTGCCAGGCGCCTTTGTTCTAGAGGAATCGAAGCAAACCGTTCCAGCTTCTCGGTGTTGACTATAGCTAAGTACAGGCCCGCCTTGGTCGCATAGTAAAGGAAGACCGAATTAATAACTTCCCGCGCCGCGGCAGGCAATCCGAAGCTGACGTTTGAGATACCTAGGATTGTCTTGACCCCCGGCAATGCTTGCTTGATCGTGCGGATAGCTTCGATCGTCTCCACCGGCCCGCCAATGTAATTCTCGTCGCCAGTGGCGCATGGAAACACCAGTGTGTCGATAATAATGTCCGTGATCGGGACGCCGTATTTCTTTGTGAGTAACTCAACCGACCGTTGCGCCACCTGGAGCTTGCGTTCTCGGGTGAAGGCCTGCGCCTGGACGGGGTCCTCGTCGATTGTCCCGACCACCAGCGCCGCACCATACGACCGAGCCAGTGGACAGATCCGCTCGAACTTATCCTCGCCGTCCTCAAGATTGATCGAGTTAATGATCGCTTTACCCTGCGAGTAAGTCAGCGCCAACTCGACAGCCTGCGGGTCGGTAGTGTCGATCATGATCGGCGCTTTGATCTTGCGTATGAGCTGGTCGTAGAAAAATGGAATGTCCTTTAACTCTTCACGGTCACTCGATTGAAGACAAACGTCGACGATGTGCGCCCCATTGCGCACTTGCCGGCGCCCGATTTCGCTCGCCTCATCCCACTTGCCATCGGCAATCAACTGCTTGAACAACCGCGAACCAATGACATTCGTACGTTCGCCCACTAGGAGCGGCCGATTGGCGTCTTCTGCCTCGACGAAATCAATGCCGGAGTAATAGCTTCGTAACTCGCCCCGCGGAACCGTTCGCGGCCTCTTACTCTCGACCATCTGGGCGATGACGCGAATGTGTTCGGGCGTCGTGCCACAGCAGCCGCCGACTAAGTTCAGCCAGCCGTGGTCAACGAACTTCTCAAGCTGCGCCGCGAGACTATCCGGCGTCTCAAGGTACTTTCCCTCCTCATTCGGCAGACCTGCGTTGGGGTAGCACGAGATGCGCGTCGTCGCCATGTGGTGCAGCGACCGGATGTGGTCGGTCATGAAGTCCGGCCCCGTGGCGCAGTTCAGGCCGATGGAGAACAGCTTCGCATGTTCAATAGAAACGTAGAACGCCTCGGCCGTCTGTCCCGCGAGCATCGTGCCCATCGCCTCGATGGTGCCCGACACCATAACGGGAATGCGGCGCCCCAATTCCCGCGCCACGCCATCGATTGCCAGCAGCGCGGCCTTCACGTTGCGGGTGTCCTGGCAAGTCTCGACCAGAAGCACATCGGCGCCGCCCTCGATCAAACCCCTGGCCTGAACAGAGTAGTTCCGCTTGAGTTCGTCGAAGGTGACGCCGCCGGTAACCGTGATCGACTTCGTCGTCGGGCCCATGGAACCCGCAACAAAACGGGGCCTGCCTGGTTTGGAATACTCCTCCGCGGCCTGGCGCGCAAGTTCGGCCGCGCGGCGGTTCAAAAACGCGGCGTCGCCCTGCAACCCATATTCCGCCAGCACCAGCGGCGTGCCGCCGAACGAGTTCGTTTCCCCCATGTCGGCGCCGGCCGCAAAATAGGCCCGGTGCACATCCAGCACAACGTCGGGCCGGGTGCGCACCAGGTTCTCATTGCACCCTTCTAGCGCAGTGCCGCCGAAATCCTCCGCCGTCAAATCCGCCCTTTGCAGCATCGTGCCCATCGCGCCGTCAAGAACGACGATCCGCGACTCAAAGGCCTCCCGAGAGGCTTGCTGACGTTCTTCCCAGTGATTCATGGATGGTTGATTTCATCGTAGCGTACTGCTTGTGATGCACCCTGCCCGCGGGTTTCCAGTCGCCTGGCGGGGACGTCCGCGCTGCGACGGGTGTGCCTGTGCCAGAATAGGGCCGATATGGCACGCTCCAAGAATCCTTTCGAGGGCCCGACGTTTGAGATTGAATGCCCGTGCTGCGGGGCGACATTGAAGGTGGACGCCCAGGTCAAAGCGGTGCTCGAGCACAAGGAGAAGCCGCGACCCAAAACGATCGAGGACATCGCCGCCGGCGTCGAGCGGCTGAAAGGCGCGGAGAAGGCCCGCGAGGAGGCCTTTCAGAAATCAGTCGAAGCCATGAAATCGTCGAAGAGCATCCTCGACCGCAAGTTCGAAGAGCTATTGAAGAAGGCCAAGCAGGACGATCCGACAGCGCCGCCGCCCAAGCCCCTCGGCCTAGAGTAAGCCGCCGCGATTACCCCGCGATTTGCCGCAGTACGTAAGGCAGTATCCCGCCGTATCGGAAGTATTCCACCTCTCGCGGCGTATCGATACGCACCTTCACTTCGAAGCTGCTCAGCGACCCATCGGCCCTTCGCGCGGTGACCTTGGTGCGCTTGGATCCGCTCTCGATAGAGGCCGCGACGCCCTCCACGGAATATGTTTCAAAGCCTGTCAGCCCCAATGACTGCCGCGTGGCGCCATCCAGAAACTCCAGCGGCAGCACGCCCATGCCGACCAGGTTGGAGCGATGGATGCGTTCGTAGCTTTCGGCGATCACCGCCTTGACGCCCAGCAATGCCACGCCCTTGGCCGCCCAGTCGCGTGACGAGCCCGAGCCATACTCCTTGCCGGCGATGATCAGCAACGGCGTTTCCTCACTCTTGTACTCGACCGACGCGTCGTAGATCGAAATCCTCTCCGCTCCCGCGGCCAGCGTCGTCCACCCGCCTTCGACGCCCGGCACGAGTTCGTTCTTCAGACGGATGTTGGCCAGTGTGCCCCGGACCATCACGTCGTCGTTTCCGCGTCGCGAGCCGTAGCTGTTAAAGTCCACCGGCTTCACGCCGCGCTCCATCAGAAACTTCGCGGCCGGGCTGTCCTTGGCGATGTTGCCGGCCGGTGAAATGTGGTCTGTCGTGATCGAATCCGCGAGCATCGCCAACACGCGCAGACCCTTTAGGTCTTCCAGCGGGGCCGCCGGGTCGCGCATGGACTCAAAGTACGGAGGGTACTTCACGTACGTTGAATCCGCATCCCAGGCGAACGTGTCGCCAGCCGGCGTCTTCACCGCGCGCCACATCGTATCGCCCTCAAATACTCTCGAATACTCCTTCTCAAATTGCGCCGCCGTGACAAACTTCTCCAACACCGCATTGATCTCCGCAGTCGTGGGCCACACATCTTTCAGATAGACCGGCGCGCCGTCCTTACTCGTTCCGAGAGGCTCAGTGGAGAGGTCGATGTCGACCCGGCCGGCGATAGCGTAGGCCACCACCAGCGGCGGCGAGGCCAGATAGTTGGAGCGTACTTGTGGATTCACGCGCCCTTCGAAATTGCGGTTCCCGCTCAGCACCGCCGCGACGTTCAGCTTGCCCTCCGCCACGGCCTTCGACACAGCCTCGGGCAACGGCCCGCTGTTACCGATGCAGGTTGTGCAGCCATAGCCCACAAGGTGGAATCTGAGTTGCTCCAGAAACGTCATCAGGCCCGAGTCGGTAAGGTAGTCGGTGACTACCTTTGAGCCCGGCGCTAGCGAAGTCTTGACCCAAG
>JBEKHU010000472.1:0-3865 GCA_050012115.1 Bryobacteraceae bacterium
AAGGTCCGCAGCCTGGCTGCCACCTGGGGCGCCCAGCGCACGAGTTCTCCAAAATCGTCGCCCTGCAGCGTGTACTGATACTGCGCGCCACCCATGCGGCCGCCGATGCGCACGTCCTGGACCGCCTGCAGGATGAGCGTGGCGCCGGCCACACGGCCCAGTTTGGGACGCAACCGCGCCATCACGTGGTCGATGTCCATCTTACGCTGACCGAGCGGCTTCAAGGAGATGAACATGCGGCCGACGTTGGTGGTGCCCTGTCCGCCGAAGAAAGTCGTCACGCCATCGACGGCCGAATCGGACATGACGATATTGACGATCTGGTCCATCTTCTGATTCATCGACTGAAAGGAGATCGCCTGGTCGGCCATGACCATGCCCATCAGTCGCCCGACATCCTGCTGCGGGAAGAAACCCTTGGGAACGATGATGTAGAGGTAAGCCGACAGGCCGACGGTCGCGAGGGTGACAGCGAGCGTCAACGGCTGATGCCGCAGGACCCAGGAAAGCGACTTTTCATAACCGCCAAGGATGATCTTGAAGCCGCCTTCGCTGAGGCGGAAGAACCAGTTGTGGCGCTCTTCTCCCTTGGACTTCAGCAGATGGGCGCACATCATGGGCGTCGTGGTGAGCGAGACCAGCAGGGAGACGCCGATGGCGGTCGAAAGCACCACGGCGAATTCGCGGAAGAGGCGGCCGACGATACCACCCATCAACAGAATCGGGATGAAGACCGCGACCAGCGACACGCTCATCGAAAGAACTGTGAAACCGATCTCCTTGGCACCCAGCAACGCCGCCGGGAAGGGCTTCATGCCGGCCTCCAGGTGGCGCGTGATGTTTTCGATGACCACGATGGCGTCGTCGACCACAAAGCCGGTGGCGATGGTGAGGGCCATCAGCGAAAGATTGTCGAGGCTGTAGTTGCACAGGTACATCACGCCGAATGTGCCAATGAGAGAGATCGGAACGGCGATGCCAGGAATGACCGTGCTGCGCAGGCTGCAGAGGAATACGAAGACGACTAAAATCACCAGGCAGATGGAGACCATCAGCGAGATCTGCACGTCGCGGACGGAGGCGCGGATCGTGGTGGTGCGGTCCATTGCCACGCCCAACTTGATGCTCTGTGGGATCTGTGCCTGAAACGTGGGAATCAATGCGCGCACCCGGTCGACGGTGTCGATGATGTTGGCCCCGGGCTGGCGGAAAATCACCAGGACGATGGAAGGCTTCCCGTCGACCGAACCGCCGGTCATTACGTTCTCGACGGAGTCAGTCACATCGGCGACATCGGAAAGCCGGACGTAGCCGCCCTTCTTCGCGTTGTAGGAAATGATCAGCGGCTGGTATTCTGCGGCCTTCAGGATCTGGTCGGTCGTGGTGATCGAAAAGGTCCGCAATGGACCGGAGAACTCGCCCTTAGGGCGGTTCGCGTTCATCGCCGCGAGGGCGGTGCGAACATCTTCGAGATTCAGGTTGAAGCTATTCAGGATCGTCGGATTGACCTCGACGCGCACCGCGGGCAACGAACTTCCGCCCACGAACACCTGCCCGACGCCCTGCACCTGAGCCAGTTTCTGGGCCAGGACGGACGAAGCCACGTCGTACATTTTGCCCTTGGTGACCAAACCGGAGGTCATGTTCAGGATCAGGATCGGCGAGTCGGCCGGATTCACCTTGCGGTAGGTGGGGTTGTTCGGCAGGTTGGCCGGCAATTGGCCGCGCGCCGCGTTGATGGCCGCCTGAACATCGCGCGCCGCGGCGTCGATATTGCGGTTGAGATCGAATTGCAGGGTGACGCCGGAGGAGCCGAGCGTCGAACTGGAGGTCATCTCGGTGACCGAAGCGATCCGCCCGAATTGCCGTTCAAGCGGAGTGGCCACCGACGACGCCATGGTCGCGGGACTGGCGCCCGGCAGGCCGGCGCCGACCGAGATGGTTGGAAACTCCACCTGAGGCAGCGGAGAAACGGGCAGGTAATTATAGGCCACGGAACCGGCGAGACCCAGCGCGATGGTCAACAGCGCCGTGCCGACAGGACGGTAGATGAAGGGTGTCGACAGGCTCATAATCCCTCAGCCCGGTACAGCGGCTCCATCTCGACGCCCGACGCCGAACGGCCGAAGCGCCGCGCCAGGCGGTCGAACCACAGATAAACCACGGGCGTCGTATAGAGCGTGAGGAGCTGGCTCAGCAGCAGGCCGCCGACGATCGAAATGCCCAGCGGACGGCGCAATTCGGAGCCGGTGCCCGTGCCCAGAGCGAGCGGGATGCCGCCCAGCAGCGCCGCCATGGTGGTCATCATGATGGGCCGGAAGCGCAGCAGGCAGGCCTGATAAATCGCCTCCCGCGGCGGCATCCGCTCTTTGCGCTCCGCCTCCAGCGCGAAGTCGATCATCATGATCGCGTTCTTCTTCACGATGCCGATCAGCAGGATCATGCCAATCAGGGCGATGACGCTGAAATCGTTGCGGCAGAGCATCAGCGCCAGCAGCGCGCCCACGCCCGCCGAGGGCAGCGTGGAGATGATCGTGATGGGGTGGATGTAGCTCTCGTACAACACGCCCAGCACGATGTAGACCGTGACGATGGCCGCCAGCAGCAGCCACCCCTCGTTGGCCAACGAGTTCTGGAACGCCGCCGCCGTGCCCTGGAAAGCGGTCTGCACACTGGCGGGAATGCCGAGCTCTTTCTTGGCGCTGTTCACGGCCGTGACCGCCTCCCCCAGGCTCGCTCCGGGCGCCAGGTTGAACGACACCGTCGCGGACGGGAACTGGCCCTGGTGGTTGACCGTCAGCGGCGCCGTGCGGGTCTCATAATGGGTGATCGCGTTCAGCGGCACCTGGCCGCCTCCGGCCGACCGGATGTAGAGGTTCTGGAGATCCCCGGGACGCTGCTGCCAGTCGGGTTTGACCTCCATCACCACGCGGTACTGGTTCAATTGCGTGAACATGATCGAGATCTGGCGCTGGCCGAAGGAGTCGTACAGCGTGTCGTCGATCATCTGCGGCGTGATGCCGAACCGCGAGGCTGTCACGCGGTCGATCACCAGGTTGGCCTGCAATCCCAGGTTCTGCTGATCGCTGGCGACGTCGCGCAGGTGGGGCACTGCCTGCAGCTTCTCCACTAGCCGCGTGGTCCACTCGGACAGCTCCTTCGGATCCGGGTCCTCGAGACTGTACTGGAACTGAGTCCGGCTGACGCGGTCCTCGACGGTCAGGTCCTGCACAGCCTGCATGAACAGTGTGATGCCGTCGACCTTGTCGAGCTCCGGCGACAGCCGGCGAATCACGTCGCTCGAGCTGATCTTGCGCACTTCCAGCGGCTTCAGATTGATCTGGATGCGCCCGCTGTTGATGGTCGTGTTCACGCCATCGACTCCGATAAACGAAGACAGGCTTTCGACCGCCGGATCGCGCAGAATCGCCTTGGCCAGTTCCTGCTGGCGCTGGGCCATGGCTGGGAATGAAGTGGTCTGCGGCGCCTCGGAGATGCCCAGGATCACGCCCGTGTCCTGCACCGGGAAAAAGCCCTTCGGAATGATCCAGGCGAGATAGCCCGTCAGGACCAGCGTGCCGACGGCGACCAGCAGGGTCGCAGTCTGATGCCCCAGCACCCACTGCAGCGTGCGGCCGTAAAACGAGATGACGGCGTTGAAGGCCCGCTCCGAGGCGCGGTACACCCGGCCCTGTTCGGAGGCCGGCTTGTGCCGCAGCAGCCGGGCGCTCATCATCGGCGTCAGCGTCAGGCTGACGATGGCCGAAACGAGAATGGTGACGCTCAGCGTGACGGCGAATTCGCGGAACAGACGGCCCACGATGTCGCCCATGAACAGCAGCGGGATCAGCACCGCGATCAGCGA
>JBEKHU010000473.1:0-3865 GCA_050012115.1 Bryobacteraceae bacterium
CTTTCTACTTGGCTGGAATTAGGAACTTTCTATTTTGCGTTGACACGCCGGTGCTTTAGTGGAGAGATTCACGGCCAGGTTCCCGCCAAACTCGACGAGGATTCGCTTGCCGCTGACGATGAGCGCCGCCGTAAACTCTCTTGAGGCTCCTGGCTACGGATTCGGCGCCGCTTGGCTCTCCCCGCGATGCCATGCGAGCTGCCGCCCACTGCTTCATGATCCAGGCGAACTCGGTCAGTGGACCAGTTTCTCCACGTTCACTGTGATGTTGTCACCGCGCCTCAGTTCGACCCTCGTGCCCGCTGCCATGAACCTCGCCGGGTCCTTTTCAATGGAATTGAGGTTCACGCTGTAAGATGGCCCAGCGACAATGTAGTAGACCCCTGGGTAAGCCGCATAACTCCGGTAACGGCCGGGCGTCATCCCCCCGTCGAAATCCACGAAGCCTGCCAGTCCCGAACGCGACTCTCGCGCATGTTCTGAGATCAATACCACCATCAGACCCGACCGCCCCGCCGGCGCTGGCGGCAGCGAGCCCGAGACAGTAGCCGCGACCCTGCGCATTGTGGCGTCGCCATTAAACATCCCGGCAGCGTACCAGGTATCGGCCAGGAGAACCGCCGGTAGTTCGAAGTCGGTCTTCACGAAGCCGAGTAGCTCCTGGAAGCCGACAACCGGCTGCGTGTCCGACTCCAGCAGCCGATACTGGCTGAACTCTGCCAAGGGGCTGAGATTGCCTGTCGCGGGCAGCAGGTCGAAGGGCGTAGACGCTGCCACAGGGGCCTTCGACAACCGCTCCACGGGGCCGCTCAGCCCCAGTAACGGTATCCGCAGAGTGGAGATGAACTCGCCCGCGCGCAGGCCGATGGGCCATTCACAATGCAATAGCGGGGTCATGCGAAGCTCCGGCTTCGAGGCGTAAAGGGCGCAACGGGCGACGTCGCCGAGATTTACCGGACGGCCGAGCTCGCGGATCTGGGCTCCGAGCGGATTGCCATAGAGAGCAATGTACGCGGTGCCGCGCACAGAGAAGGGCTGTAACGCAACTCGGCTCCACTTTTCGTGATCCAGCCGGAACTGCAATTCGGTCGGAGGCCGCGTCCCCACGGACGACCGGAAACCAACGTTCTGCCACGGCAGGCCATCGCCCGCGGCCAGATCGCCGGAGGAAGTGCGCAACGAGAAGGTGGCGCCCTGGAGCACCGGCGTCACCCCCGCCGGCGCGCCGCTGATGCGGATCGGGATCCGCACCTGAAGCAAGCGGTCGGATAGCGGGATCGGACACTGGTACGTGGGGTCGTCGGGGTCCACAGCGAAGTGCAGCGACCCCGGCGCCAGGTGCAGCGGTGTGAGGCGCCTCTGCATTTCGAACTGCCTCGTCCAGGTGAACGCCCGCTGCGCCGCCAAGGGGCACAGCACCAGCGCCGCCACGGCCAGCGACACCACCCACACCGTCCGCCGGCGCGCGTATTGCCATACCAGCAGCGCGCCCAGGCAGATCGAAATGCCAACCAAGGCGGCGAAGTCCGCGGCCCAGCTGGGCGGTGCAGTATCGTACAGGCCGAAGATCGAGGCCAGAAAGTAGTTCCACACAAACAGGCCCGGGATGGTCACGCAGACGATCGTCAGGAACAGCATGGGGCTGGGCGAGACGGCGGCGAGGAACGTTACCGGGATTAAGTAAAACATCAGCACAACCAGCGCGCTGAGCAGCAGGCCTGACAGATGAGCCAGCGGCGAAAAGCCGTGCGTCGCCAGCACGGCCATGTCCGCGAGCAGTTTCGGAACGAGGATCCAGACCACGACCGCCAGCAGCTTGGAGGCGAGCAGGCAGCGCCACGAGTACGGACGTGTGCGCCAGAAATGACGGTCTCCTAGGAGGGGTTCGGCGCCCACGAACAGTCCCGTCAGACTGCACCAGCTGACCAGCAGCAGCACCGTCAGCACCGGCATGACGGGACCGAGCAGCGCGTCGTGCGCATGATCTGTGCGCAAGATGCCACACACGCCAAACACCGCGGTTGTACCTAGAGACCAAGCGATCTGCGGCCACAGGCCGCGGGCGTCCTTGCGGAAGATGTGCAGGGTTTGGGAGAGGAAGTAGTGCATCTCAGTTGGCCTCCTCGCGGTTGGCTTTGGTCATGGCGATGAAGATCGAGCGCAGGGGCATCGGGGTGACGTCGATCCGGCAGCCCGGGCCGAACAGCGCGTGGATTTTTGCGGGCGTTGATTCGGCGTCAAACTGCGAATCAGCGAAGCGGACCACGGCGCCGGAGCGGCCCGGCGCGAGCCATTGCGCGGGCCAGGGCTGCGGCAGCGCGATCTTCTTTGCGACCGTTGTTTCTTCGCCCGGCGGCGAGGCATCCTCGCAAGTGACTTCGATTTCACGGAAGCGGGCCGACAGCGCCGAGAGCTCTTCAGACGACTGCAACCGCCCGCGATGGAGGAAGCCGACGTGCGAAGAGAAGGATTCGATTTCGGCGAGGTCGTGGGAGGAGATGAAGACCGTGGCTCCGTCCGCCGACTCCAGCAGCGATTCGATCAGCTCGTCCCGCACCAGCGCGTCCAGCCCCGTGAATGGTTCGTCCAGGACGATCAGCCGCGGCCGGAAAGCCAGCGCGGCGGCAAGAGATGCCTTCATGTACATGCCTCGCGAAAGGTGCTTCAGCTTGCGATCCAGCGGCAGATCGAGCTGGCGCAGCAGTTGCGCCGCGAGCGCCGGGTCCCAAGTCGGATAGAAGGGGCGCAAATACTCCATCAAGTAGCCCACCGTCATCCAGGGCGGCAGGATCTGGTTTTCCGAAACGTAACCGATCCGCGCGAAGTCGGCGGGCGACAGCGCGGCCGAGTCGCGGCCGAAGACCAGCGAGTGCCCAGAGGAGGGCCGCAGCAGGTTCATCAGGATTTTGATTGCCGTCGTCTTGCCCGCCCCATTAGGCCCCACCAGCGCATACATGCTCGACTCCGGCACCTTCAAGTCGAGACCGTCGAGGGCGAGCGTGGCGAGGGCAGAGTCTAGCGGCGCGCTTGCGGAATAAAAGCGCTTGGTCAGGGCTACAGTCTGCAGAACGGCGTTCATTCTGTCTTCTCCTCGGGAGGGGCGTTGAGGCGCTGCCAGTGGCGCGCCAGGGCTTTCTGGACAGCTTCGAGATCCAAGCCCAGGCGCTTGGCCTCGACGGCCAGTTGTTCGAGCTCCTTGTTGAGCAGGTTCGAGCGGTCGGCGGCGGTGGAGGCCGCGCGCCGGGAGACGACGGTGCCCGCGCCGACGCGGACCTCCAGTAGTCCTTCGTCGACGAGTTGCGTCACCACTTTGTGCGCGGTGTTAGGGTTGATCTTCAACGCCCGGCTCAACTGCCGAACTGAAGGGAAGTCGTCGCCCGGGCGCAACTGACCCGACACGATGGCCTTCTTGGCGGCATACACGACCTGCTCATAGAGCGAAATACCGGGCGCGAAGACGAGCCGGAACGGAATCACTATGTGTATTATGACAGCTAGTACAGTAAAGGCAAGCGAAAAGTCGAGTGCAGGAAGCGGCCGGCTAGCTTGGTGGAGAGTAATTGAACATCAATCGTCTTGAGCTTCAGCGCCCTGGCGTCAGGCCCGATAGCAGCCCAGCACGCGCAGCATGTCGGCGAGTTCCTGGAGGTGGGAGAGGGCGCGCTGGACTCGTTCCTCGGCGGTGCTGCCGACCAGATCGAGGTAAAACAGGTACTCCCAGGGGCGGCCGCGCAAGGGGCGCGACTCGATTTTGATGACGCTCAGATCGCGCAGCGCAAAAGCGCTCAAAGCGCGGAACAGCGAGCCGGGCTGGTTGCGAACGGTAAAGACCAGGGAGGTCTTCCAGCCCTTCTTGCCATGGTCA
>JBEKHU010000474.1:0-3863 GCA_050012115.1 Bryobacteraceae bacterium
TCACGCCCATCAGCGATCCGGGGTAATTGGCGAAGCCTCCGGTCGCGAGTGTCGTGTACAGACCCGACGATGGATCGATCACCATGTCGCCGCTATTCTCGCCGGCCAGGTTGATCACGGCGCCATGTCCGGCGAGGATGCCTTGCCTCGGAAACGTGACGGCCGTTGTGAACCCCGCGCTGCGCGCTGTCTCGAGCCGGCGGTCCGATGGCTTGACAAGGTCGGCGGCTTTGACCCATGTGAACGTGTTGGGCCGATCTTCGGGTCCGCGCGCGCGCTGTTGCGGCTGCTGGGGGGTGGTAGTGGTCGAGGGCGCCGGAGTTGCTGGCGCCGGCGGCGCAGCGCCCCGCGCACCCCCAGCCGGTGTGGCAGGGGCCGCGAGCTCGGCGATGCCCCACGTGCTCAGCGCATCGATGAGGCCCGGATAGACGTTCAGTCCCGTGCCGTCGATGACCGTCACGCCGGCCGGAATCGGAACGTTTTCACCGACCGCCTCAATCAGGCCGTCCTTGATCAGCACCGTTGCCTTCTCGAGAACGGGTCCGCTCACCGTGTAGACGCGCGCGCCGCGGATGGCCATGCGCGACGGCGGTTCAGCCGTCAGCAGCCCCGTTGCGGCGAGCAAGAGCAGCGCTAGTGGAAAGAGCCGATGTAACATGGGAAACCCCTAGTCTAAACTGGTGGTTCAGTCATGCCAACTTGCAGACCCATCCGTTACAAAGACGCGGGAGTGAATATCGACGAGGCAGACCGTGCGGTCGAGTACATCAAGCGCGCCGCGCGCAGGACGTTCACGCGCGGTGTCGCCACCGACATTGGAAGTTTCGGCGCGGGATACCGCCTCTCCGGCTGGAAACGACCGGTTCTCATTTCCTCCGCCGATGGCGTCGGGACCAAGCTCAAAGTCGCATTCCTGGCGAACAAGCATGACACGGTGGGGCAATGCCTGGTCAACCATTGCGTGAATGACATTGCGGTGCAAGGCGCGAGGCCGATCTACTTCCTCGACTACTTCGCGGTCGGCAAGCTCGACGCAGACGTGGCCGGCGCGGTGGTCGGCGGGCTGGCCAAAGCCTGCGAGGAGAACGGTTGCGCATTAATCGGCGGCGAGACGGCCGAGATGCCTGGCATTTACAGCGAGGGCGAGTACGACCTGGCCGGCTTCATCACAGGCTGTGTTGAGAAGGACAAGCTGCTGACGGGCGCGGAGATTACGCCCGGCGACGTGCTGCTCGGCTTGCCGTCCAACGGCCTGCACACCAACGGTTACTCGCTGGCGCGCAAGCTGCTATTCGAAGTCGCCGGCCACACGGTGAAGAGCTTCGTGCCTGAACTGGACTGCAGCGTGGGCGATGAGCTGCTCAAGATTCACCGCAGCTATCTGAAGCCCATTCAAAGGCTGATGAAGCTGAATCTACTGCTCGGCGCAGCGCACATTACGGGCGGCGGAATCACCGACAACACGCCGCGCATTCTTCCCGCAGGCGTCGCGGCGGAGATCCAACCTGGCTCCTGGCCGGTGCCGCCGATCTTTGAACTACTGAGACGTTTGGGCGATGTGCCGGACGACGACTACCGCCGCACTTTCAATCTCGGTATCGGCATGATCCTGGTTGTTCCGGCCAAGAAGGCGGTGAAGGCGAAACGGGCGCTGGACCGCATGAAAGAACCGTGGCACGAAATCGGCCGCGTCATCCGCCAGAAGCGCGGCAGAAAGGACCGGGTGGTCTACCGGTGAAACGTCTGGCCATTCTTGTCTCCGGCCGTGGCTCGAACTTTGAAGCCATCGCCCGCAACATCGCGGCCGGCCAGCTTGAGGCCGAGATCGCCTGCCTGCTCTCGAATCAACCTGAGGCCAAGGCGCTGCAGACCGCGCGCAATCTCGGGCTGAACGCTGTTTCGCTGCCATCGAAAGGCATCGACTCGGACACTTACGCCGCGCTGGTTTGCGATGTGCTGGCGCCGCTGCACATCGATCTGATCTGTCTGGCGGGCTTCATGCGCCGCGTGGGGCAGCCGCTGCTCGATGCCTACGCGGGGCGCATTCTTAACATCCATCCTTCGCTGCTGCCGTCCTTCCCCGGCCTGCACGTCCAGCAGCAGGCCCTCGACTACGGCGTGCGATTCTCCGGCTGCAGCGTGCACTTCGTCGAGGCGGGGATCGACTCCGGGCCGATCATCACGCAGGCCGCGGTGCCGGTGCTTGATGATGACACGGCCGACACGCTCGCCGCGCGCATCCTCGTTGAAGAGCACAAGATTTACACGGAGGCGATCGCGCTCGTGCTGAGCGGGCGGTACCGGGTCGAGGGCCGCCGCGTCATCCGCACGCCCTGACCTTGCCAGGTCCTTCTCTCCGCATCGCCGGTTCAGAGCGCGACGCGCCGATCCCCCACCCGCCGCGTCAACCGCATCCGGTCCAGGAACTCCAGAAGCGGGATGGCGTACTTGCGCGATATCCCCGTCCAATCCTTGAATTCGGGCACCGAGAATGGTTGACCGCGGTGCGTTTCCAGAAGCTGCTTCAACCGCGCGATCGCCTCCGGGTGATAGATCAGTTCGGGCGAGACCCTCACCAGTTTGCCTTGCTTCAAGAGCATTTGCAGAATCGACCTCGCGCGCTGCTGTTCGAGCCCGGAGTTTGCCAGAACCTCGGCCTCGCCCGGCGCCGCCAGTCCGCCTTCTCGAAACATCGACTCGATTTTGCGCAGGGCCTCGTCTTCGTCACTCTGCAACTGAACCCGGAAACTTCCGAGGCGCAGCAGCTCCCCTTCGGCGGTGATGTCAGGCGAAGCTGCCAGGACCGCATCCAACAGGGGTGCGGCCAACTCCGCCTGCGTCCTGGGCATGCCCGGCGCAAGCGGGTTCCGCCGGTGGAACTCGGCGATCTGCCGCGCCAGTTTACCGGCGGCTTCGTCGATCCGTGCATTGGGGACCAGAACCAGTTCGGTGCCGCGCAGCACCACCAACCCCGCACCCTCGGCCGCGGCCATCAACTCCGCAGGCAGAACGCCCGTGCGCGCCACAGCTTCGCTGAGCGTAATGCCATCCTCGGTCTCCGCGGCATAGAGCTCGACGCGCCGGCGCAGGTTCGCGCCATCCAGCGCCCGGAGTCGCTGCGCCGCGGCCGCGCGCCGCAACCGGAGGGACGGCGTGTTCTCGACAACCACTCCGCCGCCAATCGTCACCACCGGCGAAAACATGCGCACGATGAAGTGATCGCCGGGCAGAAGCGGCAACGGCGACTTGAGCAATAGCCGCAGCAATGCCGTTCCGCCCGGAACAACGGGATCGAGGCTCTCGAGCAGCCGCACCCCGGCTTCAGTTTCCGCGGTGCCCGAATGAAAATGAATCGGCGCACCGTGCTTGAGCTGCATGGCGCTGGAGAGCAGCTCGAAGCGGCACTCCACGGCCGTGCTCGCCCGAAACAGCCCTGGCGGGACAAGCATCATCCCGCGGTTCAATTCCGATGCCTCCACAGCAGCCAGGTTGACGGCCGTCCGCTGCCCAGCAGTGGCCTCGGCGACACTACTGCCGTGCACCTGCAGGTTGCGCACGCGGAGCCTGCGCCTCGCTGGCAACACTTCCACTTCGTCCTCCACCCGCAACCTGCCGCTGGCGAGCGTCCCCGTAACGATGGTTCCGAAGCCGCGCAGCGTAAACGACCGGTCGATGGCCAACCGGAACGGGCCGTCGGCGTTGCGCGCGGGCGCCGTTTGCGCGCAGTCCACCAACGCGTCGCGCAAGTCCACCAAGCCCATGCCCGTCTTCGCGCTGACCGTTACAATCGGCGCCCCATCGAGGAACGTGCCCGTGAAGAACTCCGCCAATTCCAGCCTGACCAGATCCAGCAGTTCGGGCTC
>JBEKHU010000475.1:0-3855 GCA_050012115.1 Bryobacteraceae bacterium
GATCGAGAATCACCGCGGCCGCGTAGACCGGCCCGAACAGCGAGCCGCGGCCCGCTTCGTCCACGCCCGCAATGAGTGCGAATCCCTCGCTCCGAACGGCTTCCTCAACCTCGCTGGTGCAGCGCATGTGCGACAAAGTGCGGGCCAACTCAAGTTTTATCCTGAAACACCACCCCGATGGGCGGCCCGGCGCAATCGGCCGCCGAGGGAACCGCCGCCAGCGTAGTCCCAGAGCCCGGGGCGGCGCCTTCCGGCGGCTCTTTCCGCCTCTCGCGCAAGGCCGTTCTTCCCGCACCCGCAGCTCCCTCGAATGGGCGCGCGGCCTATTCGCGATCGCGCTCGCGCAGGCGGGCCGATTTGCCCTTGAGGCCGCGCAGGTAGTAGAGCTTGGCGCGGCGCACACGGCCGGTGCGCACGATGTCGATGTGGTCGATCACCGGGGCGTGCAGGGGGAAGATGCGTTCGACGCCCGTGCCGAAGCTGGCCTTGCGGACGGTAATGGTCTCGCCCATGCCCGTGTTGTTACGGCAGATCAGCGTGCCCTCGAAGGCCTGCAGGCGTTCCTTGTCGCCTTCCTTGATCTTCACGTGGACGCGGATGGTGTCGCCAATCCGGAACTCCGGAAGGTCGGTGCGCTTGTTCTTATTCAGGATCTTCTGCAGATAGGGGCTGATCATGGCTTGACTCCGTTCCTTTCACATCGAACTCTCCGGCCTCGCGATCCGCGGCGATGGCCTGCAGATCCGGACGCAGCCGGCTCATTTTCCCCAGCGCCGCCTGTCGGCGCCACTTGCGGATCTCCTCATGGTGACCGCTCAGCAGCACCTCCGGCACGCTCCAACCGCGAAAAACCGCGGGCCGCGTGTAGTGGGGACAATCCAGAACCCACTCGCCGCCTTCCTCGCAATCGCTGAACGATTCGTGAAGCGCGGAGTCCTGGTTGCCGAGCACGCCCGGAATCAACCGGGATACGGCATCCACCACCACGGCGGCGCCCAATTCTCCGCCGCTCAAAACGTAATTGCCGATCGAGATCTCCTCGTCGGCCAGATGCTCGCTGACCCGCTCATCCACGCCTTCATAGCGGCCGCAGATCAGCAGCACCTCTTCTAACTCTAGCAGCCGCCGGGCCGTCCGCTGATCGAACAGCGGGCCATGCGCCGACAGCAGAACCACCCGCTGCCGAGCCGGATCGCGTTCCGGCAGGATGGTTTCGACCGCCTCGAACAGCGGCTGCGGCTTCAGCACCATCCCCTCCCCGCCCCCGAACGGCCGGTCGTCCACGGTTTTGTGAACGTCCGACGTCCAGTCGCGCAGGTTGTGGATCCTGATCTCCACCAGGCCTGCCGCCACGCCCCGGGCCACCACGCCGTGTTCGAACGGCCCGCGGAAGAACTCCGGGAATATCGTGAGCAGGTGGAACTTCATTCCTGCCCTGCTGCTCTCTCTCCTGCCGGCTCTTCCGGAACCGGCGGTTCCTCCGCGCCCGGACCGCCCTCGGCCGAGGCCGGCGCGGCGTTCAATTCCAGCAGCCCCTCCGGCGGATCGATCCGGATCCGCCGTCCCGCCAGGTCCACCTCGATGCAGATGGCTCGCACGTACGGCACCAGCATCGGCTGGCCACCTTGAACCGGAGTCACCTCCAGGGTCACCGCGGGTCCCGCGAAATCCTGCCAGCCCGTCACACGGCCCACTTCCCGGCCGCTCCGAACCTCTTCCACCCGGCAGCCCACCAGGTCCGACAACCAGATCTCCCCGTCCGGCGCGGGCGGCCTGGCCTCGCGACTCAGCAGAACCGTCCCGTTCACCAGCGGCCCGGCCGCTTCCGCCGAGTCAATCCCGGCGAACCGGAACACCAAGCGTCCCGAGTACAGCCGGGCATCGGTAATTCTCATGTTTGCCGGCTGCCCATCGGGTTGAGATCCGAACCAGTTTCCGTTCGCCAGCCGGATCTGGACCGTGGCCAGCTCCGTGTACCACTCCGGCGGCTGATTGCCTGTAGCGAAGATCTCTCCCTGCAGGCCACGCACGCGGCCCAGCCGGGCAATCTCGAGCCACGAGCCGGCATCCACGGCTGCCATGAAACCTCTCCCGCCGCCTTGGATCCCGCTATTCGACGATCTCGAGCGCGAAGCGGCGATTCAGCTTGGTGCCCACCGCGACCAGCAGCGTCCGGATCGAACGCGCCGTGCGTCCCTGCTTGCCGATCACCTTGCCGATGTCCTCGGCGGCGACCTTCAGCTCGTACACCGTCGCCTGATCGCCCTTCAGCTCGCGGACCACGACACTGTCGGGGGCATCCACGAGAGCCTTGGCGATCTCCTCAATCAGTTCCTTCATTTCGGCCATCTGCAGCTCCTCCCTCGCGAAAACCGGGGACTGACGTCTCTGCCCTAGGCGCGCACAATTCCCTCAAGCCACCATCTGTCTCCGCTGCGCCGTGTGGGCAGAGCCGTCTGTCCCCCCCCCGGTCAAACCCTGCACTAGCCCGCCCGCCAGAACCGCGCTTGCGCTACCTGGCGGCGCCGGCGATCCGCGTCCAGCGGCAGGCTCAGGCCACGGGTTGCGCGACCGGGGCGGGAAACTTCTTCAGTAACTTCGACACCGTGGCCGACTTACGGGCGCCCTGCCTGTCCCAGTGCTCGATCCGCTCGTAGTTCAGGTCGGCGACGGCCGGTTCGGAGCACGGGTTGTAGTGCCCTACGACTTCCAATGCGCGGCTGTCGCGCGCGCGTTCCTTATCGATCACCACCACACGGTAGGTCGGCTTTTTCTTGGCGCCGAATCGCGCCAGTCTGATCATCAGCATCTTCTTTGTTCTCAGCTCACTCAGCGTTTCAAGTATCCGCTCACCGCCATCCGGCCTAGCGCCCCAAGAGGCTGCCCAGGTCGCCCGGAAACGGCATCTTAAACTTGCCCATCTTCCTGCCCAGAAACCCGCCGGACATCGACTTCATCATCTTACGGGCCTGCCCGTACTGCTTCAGCAGGTTGTTCACGTCGTTCACCGACGTCCCGCTGCCCCGGGCGATCCGGCGCCGGCGCGCGCCGTTGATAATCATGTGGTTGGCGCGTTCCTTCGGCGTCATCGAGTCGATGATGGCCACCGTGCGCGAGATCTCTTTCGGATCCACCTTGGCGTTCTTCAGCTCTTTCAGCGCGCCCAGCCCCGGCACCATCCCCAGCAGCGACTCCAGCGGCCCCAACTTGCTGATCTGCTTCAACTGATCGCGAAAATCGGCCAGCGTGAAGTCGTCCTCGATCAGCTTGCGCTGCATCGCCTCGGCCTGCTTCGTGTCGACGGCCTGCCCCACCTTTTCGATCAGGCTCAGAACGTCGCCCATGCCCAGAATCCGCGAGGCCACGCGATCGGGATGGAACGGCTCGAAAGCGTCGCTCTTCTCGCCCGTTCCCACGAACTTGAGCGGCTGGCCGGTGATGTAACGGATGGACAGCGCCGCGCCGCCGCGGGCATCGCCGTCCATCTTGGTGAGGATCACGCCCGTGATCCCCAGCCGCTTGTGAAACTCTTCCGCGCTCTTCACCGCGTCCTGGCCGGTCATCGCATCGGCCACGAACAGCAGCTCGGTGGGACTCAGGTCGGCCTTCAACTGCTCCAGTTCCACCATCAGATCGTCGTCGATGTGCAGCCGCCCCGCCGTGTCGATCAGCACCACGTCGCGCCCGCTCAGCTCGGCCTCGCGCCGGGCGCCCTTGGCCAAGTCCAGCGGGCTCTGCCCCGCCTCACCCACCCAATTCGGCACGCCGACGCCCTTGGCCACGACGGCCAGTTGCTCGCGCGCGGCCGGGCGGTAGACGTCCACGGAAACCACCATCGGCCGGTGGCCGTTCTGC
>JBEKHU010000476.1:0-3854 GCA_050012115.1 Bryobacteraceae bacterium
CTGCCGATGTTCGCCATCGACACGGGCCGCTTTATCACTCCGCTCGACGAAGAACACTCCCTTCCGGTCGTCGTCCTCGGCGCCAACGTCGCCGAAGGGCTCTTCCACCACCTGGATCCGCTGGGCAAGAACGTCCTCATCAACGGCGGCTTATACGAGGTCATCGGCACGTTCGCCCACAATGAAGGCTTGTTCGGCGGTCCGGGCGTGGACGACTACGCGATCATTCCGCTCTCCAACTTCCGCAAGCACAACCCCGACATTCGCGAGCTCGTGGTCATGTTCACCGTCCACCGCGACGTCTCGCCCGACATCGCGCGGGACCAGGTGATCGAGGCGATGCGCCGCATCCGCCACCTCAAGCAGAGCGCGGACAACGATTTCGAGGTCATCTCCTCCGACTTCCTCAGCACGCTGTGGAATCAACTCACCGGCGCGATCGTCATTCTGACCGGCGTCATCAGCAGCATCGGCCTGCTGGTGGGCGGCGTCGGCGTCATGAACATCATGCTAATCTCGGTCACGGAGCGCACCCGGGAGATCGGTGTCCGCAAGGCGATCGGCGCGCGGGCGTCCGATATCCGCGTTCAGTTTCTGCTGGAGGCTACCACCCTGACCATGGCCGGCGGTTTGATCGGCATCCTCTGCGGAGGCATCGTCGCCTGGATCGTGCGCGCCACGATTCCCAGCATCCCGGCCTCGCTGAGCTGGTTCTGGGCGGGCCTGGGCGTGCTGATCTCCGCCTCCGTGGGGCTGTTCTTCGGATACTGGCCGGCCGATCGCGCCGCCCGCCTGGACCCCATCGTCTGTCTGCGCTACGAGTGAGTTGTCATTGATGCCACGCAAACCTCAGGAATGGAAACTCCGCACCGGCAGCCTGCTGCTGGGCGAACACACTCTGATCGTCGGAGTGCTGAATGTCACGCCGGACTCCGTCGCTGACGGGGGCCGTTACCAGGATCCCGAGCGGGCCTGCGTCCGCGCCCTGGAACTGGCCGATCAGGGCGCACACGTCGTCGAGATCGGCGCGGAGAGCATGCGCGCGGGCTCCCAGCGCGTCTCGGAAGCGGAGGAACTGCGGCGGCTCGTCCCCGTCCTGAAGCGGTTGCGCGGCCGCCTGCTGGTTCCAATCTGCGTCGAGACCTACAAAGCGGCCGTCGCCGCGAAGGCCATCGAGTATGGCGCCGAGATGATCAAGGATCCGTTCGCCCTGGTCCAGGACCCTGATCTGGCCAAGGTTGTGGCGCAACACGACGCCGGTCTGGTGATCCAGCACATGCGCGGGACGCCCGAGACGTGGGCCAAACTGCCGGGCATGATGGACCCCGTCGGCACGCTGCTGACCGAAACCAAGGCCTCGCTCAGCCGGGCCGTCCGCCAGGGCGTCCAGCCCCAGCGCATCGTCCTCGACCCCGGACTCGGCATGGGCCTGCGCAAGGAGCAGAACAGCGAGGTCATCCGCCACCTCGACCGGTTCTTTGAGGCCGGAGTGCCGCTCCAAGTCAGCCCCACGGGGAAGGCATACGCCACCTCGCCCACGCTGGAGGCTTCTTTCCCCATGGCCGTCGCCGCCGCCGTCGCGGCGATTCTGCGCGGCGCTTCGATCCTGCGCGTGCACGACGTCGCCGCCATCCGCCCCGCTATCCTCACGGCCGACGAACTGCTGCAAACCGGCGCCTGAAACTGGTGTCCCCAAGCTGGGAAACGGCTATGCCGGCGAGGGTGCGGTGGACTCGCCGGAAGCATTTGAACAATTCTGAAGGAGCAAAGCCAATTGTCGCCTTGTCTTTTTAGAATGATCGGCTTACGATGGCTATCTTTCGTTAGTTTTCGCTGAGTATTTGCGGTTGTCAAAGAGCAGGGCCGCCGCGCCGTGCAGACGGTCGGCCACTTTGATCATACGCCCGGGTGTCAAGCAAAGATCCGTCTGCGGCGGGGCGGCGGCGGAGGGGTGGATGGAACGGGCGGGTCCTATTTCCCGTATTCACGACAGGTGGTCTTGGCAGTTGCGAAAGCGATGGACCTGGTGACAGGAGCGGACGGAAGCGATTGCGTTCGCTGACGCCGAGGTGCTGCGACTGCCATGACGCGCTTGTTGGCCGGGAGGACATGGAATGGACCGAAAAGAATTCTTCGCCGCCTCGGTGAAAGGAACGCTGGGGTGTTGTGCGCTCGCTCTATTCGATGGCGCGGCCCCCGCGCAGACGGCGAAACCGGCGGAGACGGACCCCGAGAAGGAGTTCACGAAGAACTGGATGGCAGACCTGTTCGACACGATGGAGCAGGAACTGGACCAGGCGACCAAAGTGAAGCTGATGGCCGGCTGCGGGCGGGGCTGCTTCCGGCGATTCCAGTTCAAGCAGGATATTGCGAAACAGGGCCAGGGCAGCGTCGAGGCGCTGCTGGCCGCCTATAAGAAGAACTTCGAGGTGTGGCGCGAGGCCGATTTGGTGCACATCCGCTACGGCGCGGTGAGCAAGCAATGCTACTGCCCGGCGGCACGGTACCATCCGGCCAAGCCGCACGACATGCACTGCGAGTGCACACGCGCCACGCATCAGACGATCTTCGAGACGGCCCTGGGCCGGCCGATCCAGGTCGAGATCGTGGACTCGTTGCGGCGGGGCGGCCCGACGTGCCATTTCGTGGCGCACGTGGCATAAGGAGGCACCCGGCGAAGCGAGAGTTATTCGTAACGCAGCGTTTCGACGGGCATCAGGCGGGTGGCCGAACGGGCCGGGTACAGCGTGGCCAGGAAGCTGACCGCCAGGGCCGCGGCTGAGATCCAGAGGGCGTCGGCGAAGTGCGGTTGGAAGGGCACGTAGCTGATTGAGTAGAGCTCTTCGTCCAGGGCGATCCAGCGGTAATGATCGGCCAAGTAACTCAGGCCGTAGCCCGAGATCAGGCCGAGCAGCACACCGCACAGGCCGATCAGCAGCCCCTGGGCGATGAAGATGCGTGCAATCTGAGCCTGTTTGGCGCCGAGCGCGATCAGCACCGCGATATCGCGGCGCTTCTCCATCACCGACATCACCAGCGCGGTGAGGATGTTGAGCGCGGCCACGAGCTGAATCAGGCCGATGGTGATGGTGGAGACCGTGCGTTCCAGGCGCAGGGCGCTGAGTAACTGCCGGTTCTGCTCCATCCAGTGGGTCGCGCCGAGCTTGTCGCGGCGGCCGGCGTTGAGCATCACCTCGGCGGCGCGCGCCGCTGCCGGGGCGTCATAGACGTCGGCCAGGCGCAACTCGAGCGCGTTGACGACATCGCCGGTGGAGAAGAGGCGCTGCGCGTCTTCCAGGGAAACGAAGGCGAACTGGTTGTCCAGGTCGTAGAACCCGGATTCAAAAATGGCGGCGACACGGAATTGGGATTCGCCGGCGCGGACGCCGAAGGGCGTCAGCTCGCCCTGCGGGCTGAGGACGCGCAGGATAGCGCCGGGCAGCATGCCGGTGCGCTCGGCGAGGTGGGAGCCGAGGATGATGGCGGGCAACGCGCGCAGGCCACCGGGCATTCCCCCGCGCGGCCAGCCGCTCAGGCTGTCGAGCGAGCCCTGCTTGACGCTGCGGCGCAATTGCGTCAGGACCGCTGCGTCGATTGGCACGCCCTTGAGAGTGGCCTCGGCCGACTGTTGGGGCCCGGAGGCGAAGACTTTGCCGTAGAGCGCCGGCTCAGCCGACGTGACTCCGGGCAACTTGCGTAGTTGGGCGCAGAGAGAACGCCAGTCGGCGATGCCCGACGAGGGCTCCTTTTCGAGAAGCGTGACGTGCGGGGTGGCGCCGAGCAGGTTGGTTTCAAGGCTGGAGCGGAAGCCGTTGTTCACGGCCAGGGCGATCACCAGCGCCATGACGCCGGCG
>JBEKHU010000477.1:0-3844 GCA_050012115.1 Bryobacteraceae bacterium
CCCGCGTCTGTTGCAGCATCGCTTCGGAAAGCAGGATGCACCAGGGATCGCGCGTTTCCCGCCACGGCAGCTCACGGCGCGCGGACTGGTACCACTCGAAAAGCAACTGGCGGCAAAGACGGGGTCGCAACATGCGTGTTGATACAATAATAAAAGATCCCTCGTTTCCGCCTCGATTTTGAAGGATTTCTCACACTGTGCCAGAGCTGCTGCGGGTCCGCGGGGCGCGCGTCCATAACCTCAAGAACATCTCCGTCGATCTGCCGCACAACCGGCTGACGGTGGTGACGGGCGTCTCCGGCTCGGGCAAGTCCTCGCTGGTCTTCGACACGATCTACGCGGAGGGCCAGCGGCGCTACGTCGAGTCGCTCTCGGCCTACGCCCGGCAGTTCCTCGACCGGATGGAGAAGCCCGCGGTGGACGAGATCGACGGCATCGCTCCGCCGATCGCCATCCGCCAGAAGAACACGACGCGCAATCCGCGCTCGACCGTCGCGACCTCGACCGAGATCTACGATTTCCTGCGGCTGCTGTACGCGCGCGCCGGCCAGACCTGGTGCCCGGCCTGCGAGAAACCGGTGGTGCGCGACACCGTCGACCCCGTCGCCGCGGCGATGCTGACGGAGCCGGAGGGCTCGCGCTGGTACGCCCTGTTCCCGATTCACCACGAGCAGGCGGCCGGCGAGAAGGTGCTGAGGGACCACCTGTTCGACCTGCGCAAGCGCGGTTTCAGCCGCCTGTTCCAATCCGGCCGCATGTTCGAGTTCGCGACGCCGGAATCGTTGCTCGAAATCGATTTCTCGCAGCCCTTCTACGCGCTGGTCGATCGCCTCGTCCTGCACAGCGAAGCGGGCCGCGAGGCGATGCGGCAACGGATCGTGGATACCATCGAGATCTGCTACCGCGAAGCGGGCGAGGTGATCTTCGAGCAGGCGGGGGAACCGGAGCCGAAGCGGCTGCGATTCAGCGAGCGCTTCGCCTGCAAGAGCTGCGGGCGCGAGTTCCTGACCCCCGAACCGTCGCTGTTCAGCTTCAACAACCCCTACGGCGCGTGTCCCCAGTGCCAGGGCTTCGGCAACACCATCGACTACGACCTGGACCTGGTGATCCCGGATTCTTCCAAGTCCTTGGCCGGCGGCGCGGTCGATCCGTGGACCAAACCGAACTACGATTGGGGGCTCGAGGAATTCCTCTCCCGCAATGCGGGCCGGGTGCGGCCCGATGTTCCCTACGCGGAGCTGCGCGCATCAGAGAAAGCCGCTCTGCGCGAGGGCATCCGGAAGTTCTTCCACGAAGTCGAACGGAAGAAATACAAGGTCCATGTCCGCGTCTTCCTGGCGCGCTACCGGGGCTACACCGAGTGCAGCGCCTGCGCCGGCTCGCGGTTGCGTGAGGACGCGCTGTTCATCCGCGTTGGCGGCAGGACGATTGCCAGCGTCGCGAAGATGAATATCGTCGAATCGCTCGCCTTCTTCGACGGACTGGAACTGGGCGCGGAGGAGAGGGCCATCGCCGGCAGGATTCTGGTCGAGATCCGGCAGCGGCTCCAATTCCTGAACGACGTCGGGCTGGAATACCTCACCCTGGACCGTCTCTCGATGACGCTTTCGGGCGGCGAGGCGCAACGAATCCAACTGGCGACCTGCCTCGGCTCGCGCTTGGTCGGCGCGACCTATGTGCTGGATGAGCCGTCGATCGGTCTGCACCCGCGCGACACCGGACGCCTGATCCGCATCCTGTATGAGCTGCGCGATCTCGGCAACACGATTCTCGTCGTCGAGCATGACGCCGACCTGATGCGCGCCGCGGACCACGTCGTCGACATGGGGCCGGGCGCGGGCGAGCAGGGCGGCGAGATCACCTTCGAGGGCACGCTCGACCAGATGCTGGCGCTCGAACCGGGCAATGGGACGGCGCGCGAGGTGCCGCTGACGGCCAGATATCTGCGCGGTGAGCTGAGGACCTCGTTGAAGACCGGCCGGCGGCGCGTCAATCCAAAGCAGGCCCTGCGCTTTCAAGGTTGCTGCGCGCACAATCTGAAGAACATCGACGTGCTGCTGCCGCTCGGCCTGATGACCGTCGTGACGGGCGTCTCCGGCTCCGGCAAATCGACGCTGGTGCACGACGTGATCCACAAGGCGCTGCAGGCGCGATTCAATCGCGCGCTGTCCAATGAAGGCTCCGCGAAGGGCGCGGCGTCGAAACCAGGTGAGCAGAGCGAGAGCCCGGCCGAACGGCAGACCTGCCGTACCATGACCGGCGCGGAGCGCGTGCGCGAGCTTGTGCTGGTGGATCAGTCGCCGATCGGGCGCACGCCGAGGTCGAACCCGGTGACCTATTCCAAGGCGTTCGACCCGATTCGCGACCTCTTCGCCTCCACGCCCGAGGCCGAGCGGCGCGGCTATACGCCCGGCCATTTCAGCTTCAACATCGCGGGCGGGCGCTGCGAAACTTGCCAGGGAGACGGCTCGGTGACCGTCGAAATGCAGTTCCTCGCCGACGTCGAACTGATCTGCGAGGACTGCCGCGGCACGCGCTACAAGCAGTCGATCCTGGACGTGCGCTACCGCGGGCTCAACATTTACGAAGTGCTGCAATTGACGATCAGCGAGGCGCTGGCCTTCTTCGCCGATCAGTCGCGAATCGTCGCGCGCCTGCGGCCGATGGCCGACGTGGGGCTGGGTTACCTGCGGCTGGGACAATCGGCGACGACGCTCTCGGGCGGTGAGGCGCAGCGCGTGAAGCTGGCCTCGCACCTGACGCAGTCCGACGCCAGCGGCGTGCTGTATCTTTTCGACGAACCCACGACGGGCCTGCACTTCGACGACATCGCCAAGCTGCTGGACGCCTTTGAACGCCTGATGCACAATGGCGCGTCGCTGTTGATCATCGAGCACAACCTGGAGGTGATCCGCCACGCCGATTGGATCATCGACCTGGGGCCCGAGGGCGGCGACGGCGGCGGCCGCATTGTCGTGGAGGGAACGCCGGAGATCGTGGCCGCTTGCGAGGCCTCATACACCGGCCGATTCCTGCGCCCGCTTCTCGCCTGACCGGCTCTGGCGCACAATAAAAGTGAGATGTTCTCCGCGCTCCTGCTGCTGGCGGCGTTCCTTCAGCAGCCGAAGACTCGGCCGCCGGCTACCCCTGCGCCGGACCCGCTGGCCGAGGCGCAGAGCCAGCTCGAGGCGGGCCATCCCCAGCAGGCCATCGTCATCCTGAAGGACCTGCTCGACAGGAATCCCGACAACTATGGAGTCTGGTTCAATCTGGGCGTGGCCTACGGCCTCGCGGAACAGAACAGCGAAGCCGCGGCCGCCTTCCGTAAGGTGTTGTCGCTCGAACCGAAACTCTACGAAGCGCAGCTCAACCTCGGTTTGCTGCTTCTGAAGCAGAAGCAATACTTGGATGCGGCGGACCTGCTGGCCCAGGCGGCGGCTCAGAAACCGCAAGAAGCCCGGCCGCAACTCCTGCTCGGCCAGGCGCTGCTCGGCGCGGGCAAGTCCTCCGAGGCGGAGGCCAAACTGCGCGCCGCCACGACGCTGGACGCCAAACAGGCCGAGGCTTTCTTCCTCCTGGCCCGGGCCCTGGCGACGCAGGAGAAGTGGGCCGACGCCGCCGCCGCGATGACAAAGTACAACGAGCTGAAGCCTGCCGACACCTCCGCCCGTTTGGAGCTGGCGCAGTTTCTGGAGAAGGCGAAAGAGCCGGCCGAGGCCGCGGCCATCTACCGCCAGTTTCCGCGGGATGCCGCCGCGATGGAGCGCGCCGGCATGCTGGCGCTCGATCTGGGCGATACGAAGCAGGCTGTCGCAAACCTCTCGGCCGCCCTGGCCCTGAGCCC
>JBEKHU010000478.1:0-7600 GCA_050012115.1 Bryobacteraceae bacterium
GTGAACGTGGTGAACCTGCTGGCAGTCGTCAGGACCAAACGCGGAGACATCGTCCGCAACCTGACCAAGGACGATTTCGTGCTGCTGGAAAACGGCCGTCCGCAGACCATCCGCTATTTCTCGCGGGAGTCCGATCTGCCGTTGACGCTCGGCCTGATGGTGGACACCAGCATGAGCCAGGCGCGCGTCATGGAAGCCGAGCGCGCCGCCAGCTTCCGCTTCCTCGACCGCGTCCTGCGCGAGAACAAGGACCAGGTTTTCATCATGCAGTTCGACCTGGCCGCGTTCGTGAGTCAGCCGCTGACCTCGTCGCGCAAGGCCCTGGACGACGCCCTTTCCATGGTCGATACCCCCACCCGCAAGCAGCTGGACGCGGGCATCGGCGACGGCACCTCGCTCTACGATGCCGTCGTGAAGGCTTCGAACGAGGTCATGAAAAAGCAGAAGAACCGCAAAGCGCTGATCCTGCTCACCGACGGCGTCGACAACACTAGCGAGTCCACCCTGGCCGACGCGGTGGAGGCGGCTCTGCGCGCCGAGACGCTCGTCTATTCGATCCTGTTCTCCGACCCCGGCGCCTACCCGTTTGGCGGTGGCCACGACGGCCGAGGAGTGCTCCAGCGAATCTCTTCTCAGACCGGCGCGAGCTTCTTCGAGGTCTCCCACAAGCAAAGCATTGACCAGATCTTTGAACAGATTCAGGACGAGCTGCGCAGCCAGTACAGCCTGGGCTTCGTCCCGGACCGGCCGGTGGAATACCCGGAGTTTCGCAAGCTCCAACTGACGGCCAGAGAAAAGGGGCTGATCGTGCAGACGCGTGAACGGTATTGGGCCCATCGCTGACGCCGCGTGGGGGTCCGGCGGATTGAGGATGATTGTGCGTGCATTGGGAAATGGCTGGGGAATCCTGATGTGGTTCGAGAACTCCGCAACGCGCGCCGGCACGGCGCGCCGCGGTCGCCCCGCGCCACAGTGGGGGCTTTATCATGGGAACCAAGGAGGGACTCGCATGCGGCGACCCACGACAGTGGGGGGACTCTTCGTCCTTGTTCTCTTGCTGATCTGCACCCTCGCCTTGGGACCGGCCGGCGCCAGCGGACTCTCCCCCGAGCCGCAGTACCCATCGGGCCAATACCCGCCCGGCCAGTATCCCCCCGGCCAATATCCCCCCGGCCAGTATCCGCCCAATCAGTACCCGAGCTCGCCCGGCATCCAAATCCCCAAGATCCACCTCCCCAAGCGTCACAAAGACGATAAGCAGGATGACAGCTCGAAGGTCACGCTCTCCGCGATCGATGGAACGCTCCGCAGCCTGGGCGAGAAGGACCTGGTCCTGCAAACCAAGCCGGGCCACCTGGTGCGTTTCCGGCTGCTGGCCAAGACCCTGTTTCGTAACAAGGAAGGCGAGTCCATCCGCGATTCGCTGCTCCATCCTGGCGACCAGCTCTCCGTTCTGGTGAATCCGGATGACGTGGAGACCGCGCTGCGCGTCGTGTTGAACCGCGCCGCCAGTTCGTCCGAACGCGAGGTCGCATCCCGGCCTTTCGACCACGACCAGGTCATCGCGCCCACTTCGCAGGACGTCAGCAAGACGAAGGTGACGGTGGACCGCGAGCCGTCCGCCGACCAGCCGGCCGCAGCGCCTGACAAGGAAGCGGATGCGAAGCCGGCGGAGGCCAACGCCAAGCCGGCGGACGCGAACGCCAAGCCCGCCGAGGCCCAGCCGCGGACCGCGCCGGAACCAAGGGAACCCGTCGATTCGGCTCCGCTATCGTCTGACGCCATCATTATGCTGGCGCGCGAAGCGGCCGAATCGTTCACGGCGGATCTCCCCAACTTCCTCGTCCAGCAAGCTACTACCCGCTACCACGGCCATACCGGGTCGCGGGACTGGCAGGTGATCGACGTCGTGACCGCTGACGTCGTCTGCGTCAACGGGAAGGAGGAATACCGTAACGTGGCCGTCGACGGCAGGCCCACCCAGCGCCCGATCGAGAGCACGGGTTCCTGGTCGACCGGCGAGTTTGTGACCACGCTGCAGAACCTCTTGTCCCCCGCCGAGGATGCAACTTTCGTTCAGCGGGGCGAGGAGCGCTTCGGCGGCCGCATGGCCCACGTCTTCGACTTTTCGGTGAAAGCGCAGGATTCTCACTGGATCCTCGGTGGCAACGGCAAGAGTACATACCGCGCCCCGTACAAAGGCAGCCTCTGGATCGACAAGGAAACACGGCGCGTCCTGCGCATCGATCAGAAGGCCCAATCCATCCCCAGGGATTTTCCTTATGACCGGCTGGAGTCCATCCTGGACTACGGCTACGTCAAAATCGACAATAAAAGCTATCTCCTGCCGGTTCAAAACGAGACCATTGCCTGCCCGGGCGGTTCGGGAGACTGCGAGCGCAATGTGCTCACCTTCAGGAACTACCGCAAGTTCTCGGCTCAGTCGGACATCAAGTTCGAGAAATTCACTAACTAGTTCTGTGGATGCCTTCGGCGCCTCCCCGCGCCGCGGCCTCTTCCACCCGCGTCGAGCGGGACCGCGAATTCGCCACGCCATTTGACTGCCGGTTCATGTATGCTAACCGCAGGTTCACTCTGACCTCCCCCGATTTTTAAGCAGTGGACCGGCTCCCGCCAGCTTTCAGCATCACTCTGGAATCTCCACATCCTGCCGTCCCGGCGGCAGCATTCTTTCCTTCCACCCGCCCTTGCCGTCGCTGACCAGCGCAATTGCGCGTGAGCGGCTCTGGTATTTCACGTGGATCTTGCCGCGCACGATCCGTGCATCGATCAGCCCGCCGTTGAAGTCAACCAGGCGCCGCGGCGGCAAATCCTGGCACCGGGAGAGCTTGTGTTTGCCCGCCGGCACGAGCGCGCGTTCGCCATCCTGCACCGGCCACTCCCGCCCGTCCACCAGCGCACAGCCCTTCCAGGCCACCGAGACCGGCTGCGGCGACTCGATCTCCAGGTCGCCTCCGGTCCACGCCGCCTTGCGCGCCGGCGCGGCCGCGGCCGCCAGCAGCGGCCAGTCCGCGGGCAGAATCGAGTTCTCGAAGTACAGCGCGACCCGCTGGAACGACTCCGCCGCGCTGCGCACCAACTGGAACAATTCAGTCCCTGTCTGTTGTTTCACCGGATACACGTCCTGGTAGCGCTCGACGATGTTCAGGTCAATCGCCAGCAGGTCGGCGCGCTTCGTCAGCTCCGCGTAACGGCGCGCAATCTCGGCGTAGCGCTC
Source organism: Bryobacteraceae bacterium (assembly GCA_050012115.1). Taxonomy (GTDB): domain Bacteria; phylum Acidobacteriota; class Terriglobia; order Bryobacterales; family Bryobacteraceae; genus CAIVVT01. Next base: position 3,239 of record JBEKHU010000478.1, read on the forward strand.
CGGGCCCAGGTGCCAGATCGTCGCCGGGTCTTCCACCAGGAACGTCACGCCCCGCCGCTGCGCCGACCTGAGCAGCCGCGGCACGTCCGCGCCGAGTTTGTCCCTCATCGAGGCGTCGAAACGGTCATCGATATGCGTCAGCACCAGGTCCAGGTGCGGCTTCGACTGGCGCAACGCGCCCAGGCGCTCCAGCCAACCCTCCTGCAGCCTCGCCGCCAGCGCGGCGCGGTAGTCCAGAAACTTCCGCAGCGCCGCGGGATTCTTCGCATACTGATTCGCGCCGCCGGGCTGGTACAGTTCCTGCGGATCGAAGCCCTGCTGTGCCTTGAACTCGGCGCGCACCCGCGCATTGAACGGCGTGAAGCGCGAGGGGTTCTCATACCCTTCCAGAGACTCGAAGTACAGTTCGCCGAGATTCAGACCATCCCAATCGAAACGCCCGCTCAGCCCCTCCAGGCCCGTTGCGATGGCGCGCTCGCACTCCGGATCGGTCAGGTTCATCAGCTTGCGCCAGTCGAGTTGCGCATCTTGCCCGGAAGCGGTCTTCTCGCGCCACTCGGGATGCTCGTTCCAGAAGGCGTCGCTGACGTGGGGGAACTCGACCCCCACTCGTCGCGCGCGCGGTCGCGTTCCCAGAAATGCCAGGCCGCCACCTGCAGCGCCGCCACGCCGCCGCGTCGCCACCGCCCGGCCAGGTAATTCAGATCGGCTCTCAGGCGGTACGAGGAGTCGAAAAAGACCCACAACGAACGCGCCTCCAGTTCCGGTTTCAGCCCCAGGTCCGCCAGCGCCTGGGGCAGGTAGGGGAACCTCTCGCAACCCCGCGCGCCGGGCGGCACCGCGGTCCACAGCACCGCTTTTCCACGCCCGTTGTCGTTGCCGGCGAGGCCCGCCACCAGCGGCGCCCCGCTCCAGCGCTCGCGGGTGAAAACGCGCGCCCCCGCCGGCATTTCAAACACCGGAACATCGAGGGCCTTCTCCCACACGATCTGCAGTTGCGGCTGGCGGTCGTCGATCAGGCTCCGCACGTTCACCCGCTGGTTCGTCGGATGGAAACCGTAGGCCTGAGCCTCGCCAGAGTCGCCGACCACCAGCACCGCCTGAGAGGGGTCAATGTTGAGGGGCGCGAGTATGTTGCGCAGGTCCTGCCCGCGGCACTGCCAGCCTGCACTTAAGAGGATTGCAATCAACAAACTAACGCGTAATGGCATACCACAGGCTCGCGCGCGCGTCCCAGTACTTCCGCGGATGCGGATTATCCTGATTCACCAGGTATGCCCCACGCAGGAAGTCGGTGCGGAACGACAGGCTCGGCGGCAGCCCGGCCCAGCGGAACCGCACGCCCGGCCCCGTCTCGGCGTAATTGCCCCACCACTGGCGCCGCGCGTCGACCGTCCAGTTGAGGTTCCACAGCGGCTGCACTCGCAGGCCGCCGGGCAGCTCCGGCAGGGTGTAGCCCCGTCGCAACTGTGTGTAAAGCAGCGAGTTGTGGTCGTATCGGGAAACGTAGACGCCATCCGCCCCGGCCTCGCTGAACCAGCCGCTCTCCCCGTTGTTCGCCGCCGCGCCCCAGCCCCGCAGGTACGCTGCACCGCCGCGGTAGTCGGGTTGGCCCCGCCCGGCGGCGGGGTTGTTGTTCAGGACGAGGTTGTTGCCCGCGTAACTGAACGCGCGCCCGGCCTCGCCCCAAACGAACAGATGGGGCGTGATGTAGCGGTTGGCGCCGGCGCCGGCGATAACCGCGGAATCGGAAAGCATCGGACCCGGGCCGCCTTTGCAGTCCACCAGCGTGGAGCACGTCTTGGTATCGCCCACCCAGCGCAACGACAGGTACGGCTGGAGGCCCCACTTCTTCCATCGCACGATGTCCAGCTTGGCCTGTGAATACATGAACATGGAGCCCCAGCGTGACGAATACATGGGCAGCGCCCACACCGTCATTCGCACCGCCCGGCGGCTGGCGCGCAGATTGTGGTACGCCCGCTCGGCCTCCCGGGCCGTCTCGGGCGTCCCGCTCCGCCGTGCGCGGTCGAACCACGCCAGCGCCTCACCGTCGCGCCGCAACAGGTTCAGCGTCCAGCCGAGCTCTAAAGCCACCTCGGCGTCACCCGGACTCTGCTCCCAGGCGGCCCTCAGGTAGCGCTGCGCATCCTGCAGATACCCGCGCTGGTAACTCTTCATGCCCATCTCTTTGGCCGAAATCGCGCCCGGTCCCTGGCCCGCCGGACGCGCCACCACCAGCCCCGCGGCGGGTGGCTGCGGCGGCTTAGGTGGTTCGTTCAACACGCGCAGTTGCTCGCTGCTAACCCGGTCCTCAGGATGCTGCCGAACCTGGATCTCCAATTGCCGCCGCGCCTCGGCGTTCTTGTCCATGGCCAGCAGCAGGAAAGCGTACTCCCGCCGCAGATTCCGGTTCTCCGGGTCCGCCTGGAGCGCATCCTCGAACTCATACGGGTACGGGTAGCGCGCCGGCATCAGCTCGCGCGCCATCTCTGCCACGCGCGGTGCCGGCGAGCGCGACGCCGCCACCAATAAGGCCATTGTTTCCCTCAACTTGCCCTGTTCTTTGAGAACCCGCGCCAGGTCGATCATCAGTCGCCGCTCGGCCGGGCGAAGCTGCCACGCCTTCTGATACTGTTCCGCCGCCAGCGCCAGCTCATCCCGCTGCTCGGCCAGCCGCGCCAGCTCTTCGTGCGCCGTCCATTGGTCCGGCGCGGCCGCCACCGCGGCCTTCCAGCGTTCGATTCCTTCCCTCAGTGGGCGGTCGATGCTCTCAAACGCCGCGGCCGCCGTGGCGCGCGTCTGCTGCGATCCCAACTCCTTCCAGCGCAAAAAGATACGGCGCGCCTGCACCGGCTGCTTCGTCTCGTAACACAGGAACCCGTCCTCCAGCGCGCTCTGCTCGTCGTTCGGATCGATGCGCAGCGCCTCGGCAAACTGGTCGCGCGCCTGCTCCCGTTCGCCGGTTTTCAGCAGCGCATAGGCGTAGTCCTTCCGCAGATGAGCCGCCTCCGGCCGGGCGACAATCGCCTGCCGGAACAGCGCCACCGCGCGGTCGAGTTCCCCCGCGCGCAACGCGCCATAGGCCGCCTCCCCCGGATCGGGGCCCATTTGGGCGGCGGCGGGCATGATCGACAGGCCCGCAAGTAGCACGAACAGCAGGCAGGTGCGCATAGGGATCCTTCAGTACAGTGCGCCACCCGGGCCGGGTCTCTCACCCGCCCCTGCCGCCCCTTCGTGGAAATACGATCATGTGGGTATGGCTGCGTATCGAGGCACCGACTTCCTGCTGCTCGACACGCTCCTCGGCGACGAAGAGAAGCTGGTCCGGCAGACGGCCCGCCAGTTCGTCGAGGACCGTGTCCTGCCGCTCATCAAGGACTGCTACAACCAGGGCCGGTTCCCTGCCGAGCTGGTTCCCGAAATGGGCGCGCTGGGCTTCTTCGGCGCCAATCTCGAAGGCTACGGTTGCGCCGGCATGAGCAACGTCGAGTACGGTCTCATGATGCAGGAGCTCGAGCGCGGCGACTCCGGCCTGCGCAGCTTCGTCAGCGTCCAGGGCGCGCTGGTCATGTACCCCATCCACACCTGGGGCTCCGCGCCGCAGAAGGACCGCTGGCTGCCGCTGCTGCAAAGCGGCCAGGCCATCGGCTGTTTCGGGCTGACCGAGCCCGGTTTCGGTTCCAACCCGGCCGCCATGGCCACCCACGCGCGCCGCGACGGCGACTCCTGGATCCTGAATGGCGAGAAGACCTGGATCACCAGCGGCGCCATCGCCGACGTCGCCCTGGTCTGGGCGCGCACCGCCGAAGGCATCCGCGGATTCCTCGTCGAACGCGGGATGCCCGGCTTCACTTCTTCCGACATCCACGGCAAGCTCTCCATGCGCGCTTCGGTCACCTCGTCGCTCTCGTTATCCGATTGCCGCGTGCCGGAGTCCAGCCGCCTGCCCGGCGCGGTCGGACTTAAATCCGCGCTCGGCTGCCTCTCGCAGGCCCGCTTCGGCATCGGCTGGGGCGTGCTCGGCGCCGCCAGCGACTGCTACGAGACCGCCCGCGCCTACGCCCAACTGCGCAAACAGTTCGACGACCGTCCCATCGCCTCGCACCAGCTCGTCCAGGAAAAGCTCGCCTGGATGATCACCGAGATCACCAAAGGCCAGTTGCTGGCCCTGCACTGCGGCCGTCTGAAGGACCAGGGCCGCATCGAGCCCGCCCACGTCTCCATGCTCAAGCGCAACAACGTCGCCGTCGCCCTCGAATGTGCCCGCCTCAGCCGCGATCTGCTTGGCGCCAACGGCATCATCGACGACTACCCCATCATGCGCCACATGTGCAACCTCGAATCCGTGAAAACCTATGA
>JBEKHU010000479.1:0-3825 GCA_050012115.1 Bryobacteraceae bacterium
GACCTTCGCATTGTCCTCGGTGCTCTGAGCCGATTCGAGGTCTTTCGCCGCGAGGGCTCCCTTGTCGAAGAGAGTCTTCGCGCGCAGCAACTGAGTGCGCGCCAGCTGCTCGTTCACAACGGCCTTGCGGTAATCGGAGAAAGCGCCGGCGATGTCCGAGCTTCTGACCTTCAGCAGCAGCTGTCCCTTCTGCACTTCGTCTCCCAGGCGGGCGTGGATTTCGACGACCCGGCCCGAAACCAGCGAGATCACCGGCACGCTGCGGGAGACGTCCGGACTGACCACGCCTGTCGCGCTCAACTCGGGAGCGGCTTTGAAAGATGCGGCCACGGCGAGGGCGAATTGCTCGGGATGGTCCACCTGGACGATTGACGAGTCGTTCTCGCGCTCGACCTTGGCTGGCGGAGGCGCTCCGGCGGCCGGATCGGGTTTGGCCTTGTCGCCACAGCCGGCCAGAACAAGCCCCAGCGCGGCACAGAGGATGGCGTGCATCGAAGTCGTGCGTTTCATTGGATCACCTCGCGGCCGACGGCGAGATTCAACTGGCCCGCGGCGGTCAAATAGGCGCCGACGAGATTGAGGTAGTTCAGTTGAATGCCGCGGTAGTCGTTCTCAGCGGTCATGAAGTCCAGCAGCGTCGCCCCGCCGCGCTGATAGGCGAAGGCAACCGTGTCGCGCACGCGGACCGCCTGCTGAAGGTACTTTGCCTTGTAGGGCTTGAGCAGAACGACGCTGCTGTTGACCACGACATAGGCGGAGTCGACGTCACTGAAGACCTGCGCCCGCGCGGCTGCGGCGAGCCGTTCGTTGCGCCGGATGTCGATCTCCGTGCGCAGCTTCTCGCCCTGGTTCTTGTCGAAGATGCGCAGCGGAATGTTGACACTGACGCCGAAATAGGCGGGAATCGGGGGGTTGCGCCCGAAGTCGATCGAAAACGTGGGATCGGCGGTTCCGTTGGCGACCGCCAGCTTGTGATCGACGACCGCCTTCTCCGCGGCTTGCAGCGCCGCCTTCAGGTCGGGCCGGTTGTCGAGCGCGATCTTGCGAAACTCGTCGAGCGGCATCGTCTGCTCGGCGAAATCGAAGGGCCCGGTCACGTCGAACTGGTCGACGGGAGTGCGGTCGTTCAGAAGCTGCAGCAGCTGAATCTTGGCCGTCCGCAGGTTGACCTCGGCGGTCTGGAGATCCGCCTCGAGCTGCACGCGCTGCAACTCCAGCCGATCCAGGTCAATCTGCGCGATATCGCCGGCCTTCAAACGGTCGCCGCTGATGGCCAGCACTTTGTCCCAGTAGGACAGGTTTTCCCTGGTCACCCGCAGGACGCTCTTGGCCTGCAGGGTCTGCACGAAGGCCGCGCGCAGGTTGAAAAGCAAACTCCGCTCCTGATCCGCGGAACCATAATCCGCGATGAGGGTTGCCTGACGCGCGCTGTCGCGCCGCAATTCGCGCTTGTTCTGCCGCTCATGCAGATAGCTGACCGAGCCGGACGGCAGCGCGTACGCAAATGGAGCGTACGCGTTCGCGCCGCCACTCGGCGGCGGCTGCTTGGTGAATGGATTGATCTGATCGAGCGTCGCCGTCAGGTCGGGATTAGGCCGCAGGTAGGCCGTGATTTCGTCGGCCCGCGATTCTTCCACGGCGAGCTTGGCGGCCTGCAGCGCGGGATTCGAGGCAACGAACTTGTCGCGCAGTTCCTGCCAGGTGTAGCTCTGTTGCGCGAAGGCGCCGGGCAGCATGCACCCGGCCACCAGCAGCGTGGGCAGAAGATGCGCCGACCGCCACAGCCAACCGGCCCACGATAGCGCCGCCTTGGGTCTCTTCATGCAATCTCTTGTTCTGAACATTTCGATTTACCCGTTCTGCTATCCCCTTGTATTGCGACCACCAGTCCTCCTGGGGCGAGCACGCCCGCAGCGCGGCCGGCGGCGTGGATTCCTCAAACTCCTCTCTTTGACGGCAAGACCGTTTGCCGCGCTCGTACGGGCCATTATCGGCAAGCAGAGGCGCCTGAGTTTGTTGGCTGGCACGTAAATCGAACACTGCACCCGCGAACAGGCCCGCCCGCGGAGTCGAATCCGATTTTGGTGAAACGAGATTGGTGAGAGATTACGGCGCCCGGCTGCGAGGCAGATCGAGAAAGCGCGCCAATTCGACCGGCTCAAAAGCCGAGCGGCGGAGTGCGGCGTTTTTCACGAAATCCGTCCGGCGCTGGCCGCGGACGGCCGCGTGTTGAGAGCCGCTATTCCACGTCGCGCACAGCCACACCGCGGAGCGGTCCGGGTGGGTCAACCGGGAAGAGTCCGTGCTGGGCGAGGTCACGTAACGGTCCAGCAGGTCGAATTCAAACCCGCCGGAGCCGTCGTTCAGAAACACGCCCACGGTTTGGTTCAGGCCGCCGATCAACGCCAGATCCACATAACCGTCCCCATTGACATCCCGGAGAACAAACGCCAGCGCGGGCCGTCCGGCAGGTAAGGGCAGCGCGTAATCGGCGTGCGTGCTACTCAGGTGAACGGAGATGAAGCCAGGACGATTGGCCGCGCCAGATACCCGCGCAGGAAGCGCATAATCGGCCTGGTGATCGCCGTCCAGGTCGGAAACGGCGCAGCCAAACTGGCCCCAGCGGATGCTGGCGGCGAGGCAATCCCGCTCGATATCCGACGCCGGTTGAGACGCCAGCGCGAGCACACCGATCGCCAACAGCGGAACCAGCGTCCGGCAGACGCTGTGCACTCGCCGGGATGATGGCCATCTCATCGACACTGCTAGCTCGCTCTCCTCTGACAATTAAAAATGAGTCCCCAGCTCGATTTTATCCAGGATTCCAATCCGTCGACGTCAGCGTCCATCGAACGATATGGCGCCGCAGCAGGCACTAAGGTTTCGCCACTTCGCCGGTATTGAAGCCTTCTATAACCACGCGCGGGGTCTCGCCGCGCGTATCAGAGTGCTCCACTTGCGTCACGATTGTCCGCCGCTCGCCCGGCATCAGCGCCACGTAGTTGTCGCTGTAAATGGCCGGCAGGATGCGGTCCCCGCTCTTGTCGCGCACGGCCTTCAGCCGCACCATGAGGGCTGGCGACTGAGAGACGTTGCGCAACTCGGTGCTCATGAGCCAGTGGCTGCCATGGCGTTCGACGCGCGTCGCCGCCTCCAGCTTCACCTTCGGTAATTCCCGCAACGCGCGGTAATTGCCTTCCTCGGTTCCGCGCCAGTAGAAGTTCTCCGAGACGAGCTTGCCCTCGCGCGCCAGGCGCAGCCGCAAGAAATGCACGGCGCTCAGGGTGGAGGGATACTCCATGTGGATCGGCGCCAGCATGCTGTCTTCGGGGCTGTCGAGAGCGGCCGTCTTCTCCCACTGCAGCGCCCCGTCCAGGTTCAGGATCTGGACCTGCGCGCTCAACCCGCGCGCCTCGCCCGCGTTGTAGTTGACGACCTCGATGTTGTCGGTCGCCTGGTTCCACTGGATGTGCAACGGCTCCGAAGCCTTCTTGACTCCGAAATAGCCGGCGGTCGGCTCGAAATAGTAGTCGTAGGTCTGCCACACGAAGGAGGGCCACGCGGGGTGGCTCATCCAGATCAGCAGGCCCATGCGGTTCTTGCTTTGCGCCTCGAACATCGCGCGGTAGCCTTCATAGTTCACGAACTGAGCCAGCGCGACCCAGTCCGCGACGTTGTCCGCTCCGCCGTAGCTTTTTTCGATGCGCTGCAGGAACGATCTGCCGCCCTGCGCGCCTTCGAGGCTGAAATCGTGGATGCCCCACATGTCGCCCTGCGGCCACATCGCCCGCTCGGGCATCATCAGCCGCAGGCTGTCCAGGGTGA
>JBEKHU010000480.1:0-3821 GCA_050012115.1 Bryobacteraceae bacterium
GGTTGCCGGCCGAGCGCATCGAACGCGGCCTGGCGATCCTTGGCAAAGTGTTTCAAACCGGACTGGAGCAGGCGCGCGCCGAGCGGCGCGAGGAACCGGCTCCGGCGATTGTCTAGAAGGGGCTGTAAAGCTATGAACTACCTGGATGAAAACTTCCGAGTGAAGGTCGGCCTGGCGGAGATGCTGAAGGGCGGCGTGATCATGGACGTCACGGACGCCAAACAGGCCGTGATCGCCGAAAAAGCCGGCGCCTGCGCCGTCATGGCGCTGGAGCGCGTGCCGGCGGATATCCGCAAGGAAGGCGGCGTCGCGCGCATGGCCGCAATCAGCAAGATTCGCGAGATCATGCATTCCGTCACCATTCCGGTGATGGCCAAATGCCGCATCGGCCACTTCGCCGAGGCGCGCGTGCTGGAGGCGCTGGAGGTCGACTACATCGACGAAAGCGAAGTGCTGACCCCGGCCGACGAGGAGCACCATATCGACAAACGCGATTATAAGGTGCCGTTCGTGTGCGGCTGCCGCAACCTGGGCGAGGCGCTGCGCCGCATCGCCGAGGGCGCGGCGATGATCCGCACCAAGGGCGAGGCCGGCTCGGGCAACATCGTCGAGGCCGTGCGCCATATGCGCACCGTGGTCAAGGAGACGAAGCAGTTGACCGTACTGGGACGCGAGGAGCTGGTCGCCGAGTCCAAGAAGCTCCAGGCGCCGCTGGAACTGATCGAGTACGTTCACGAGCACGGCCGGTTGCCGGTGCCGAACTTCTCGGCCGGCGGCATAGCGACTCCGGCGGATGCGGCGCTGTGCCGGCTGCTGGGCGCCGAGGCGGTCTTCGTCGGCAGCGGCATCTTCAAGAGCTCCGATCCCGAGGTCCGCGCCAAGGCCATCGTGAAGGCCTGTACTCACTACAACGATCCGCAGGCGGTGCTCGAAGCCAGCGAGGAGTTGGGCGAGGCGATGCCGGGTCTGGAGATTGGCAAGATCCCCGAAGGCGAGCTGCTGCAGACGCGCGGCTGGTAGGAGCCGGTGGCCCGTTCCGCCGGCCGGGCCGTTGTCCGTAGCCAGGCGGCAGGCTGTTCATTGGTTCTTGTCAGAGTGTGAAGATTGTGCACGCCGGTACCGCGCCGCGGCCGCGCGCCGCGCAAAAACCGTGGAGCGCACCGCGTTGTTGCGGTGTTGTTACCGTGAATCGCCGGTGTTGTTGCCGCAAAACACCGTGTTTTTCACGGTGAAACACGGTGTTTTTACGGTGTTGGCACGGTGAATTTGCGGTCGCGGCGCGGTTCCGGCGCACCGCCAAGTGGAGTGGAGATGAGAGTTGGCGTTCTGGCCCTGCAGGGCGATTTTGAGGCACACGCGAAGGCGCTCGAGCGTGCTGGCGCCGAACCGGTGGAGGTGCGCGCCGCCGCGGAACTCGCTACGGTGCGGGGCCTGGTGATTCCGGGCGGTGAGAGCACGACCATGCTCAAGCTGATGGAGTATTACGACCTGTTCGAGCCGCTGCGTGAGTTCGGGCGGGAAAGACCGGTGTTTGGGACCTGCGCGGGCGCGATTCTGGCTGCCAGTGAGGTGCTGAACCCGCCCCAGGCTTCGCTCGGACTGGTGGACCTGGCCATCGAGCGCAACGGCTACGGGCGGCAACTGGACAGCCGCGTCGTCCGGGTGTTGGAGCACAAGCTGGGGGGAGACCCGGAGTTGGAGGTCGTGCTGATCCGCGCGCCGATCATCCGCCGCACCGGCGGCACCGTGATGGCGACATACCTGGGCGCGCCGATTCTGGTGGACTATGGACGGCACCTGGTGGCGACCTTCCACCCCGAACTCACCACCGACACGCGCGTGCACCGGCTGTTCCTTTCGAAGCTGTCCGGCAACCGCGGCGGGTCGCGCATTGGGGAAGGCTGATGCGGCGCTAGAGTAAAATCAGTAACTTATGGCATCTGTGCGACCCGTGCGCGTCCTGTTTGTCTGTCTCGGCAACGCCTATCGCAGCCAGATTGCGGAGGGCTTCGCCAACCGCCTGGGGCGGGACGTACTGGCGGCCGAGAGCGCGGGCCTGACTCCGGTGGACGCAGTGCCCGAGACGACGCTGAACGTCATGCGGGAGAAGGGCATCGACATCTCGGCACAGTTCCCGAAAGCAGCCGGCGTCCTGGATCTGAAAAGCTACGACCTGGTGGTGAACATGGCCGGGCTGCCCATACCAGGGTCGCCGCAGGCGAGCACGCGGACGTGGGTGGTGCCCGACCCGGTGGGCGCCAGCGAACGCGTGGCACGCGAGGTGCGGGACGAGATCGAAAGCCTGGTGATGGGGCTGATCCTCGAATTGCGCCAGCAGCGGGAGCGGCAGGAGAAGCCGCGGCTGCGCCCGAAGCTGCGCGGCGTGTGAAACAGACCGCGGCCTGCGAGGTCATAGATTTGACATGGCCGACGGGCGCTGGCGACAATGTGGATGGTCGTTCCACGTCGTGCGGATGTGGCGGAATTGGCAGACGCGCTAGATTCAGGTTCTAGTTCTCGCAAGGGAGTGAAGGTTCAAGTCCTTTCATCCGCACCAAAACAAAAGACTTACATGATGAATGTCGCTTAATAAGGTGACCCTTTGGCTACATTGCGAGCGGGTTGCGAGTTTCGGCAGGTAAGTCTATTCGTCAGTCGGGCCCTGCTATGGTTCGAGGCCCCGGACGAGCGATCAGCCAGATTTGAGATAACGCCACTGTTCGACCACAATCCCGGGATGGGCTCGGCGGGACTACTTGTGCCTTTAGCGCGTGATACGGCCTAGTGGACTGCCGTCAATGGCCCTGTCCGTGTGTGATCGATGTCGGCTTGCTCAGCCCTATCTGACGTACCCGTGAGAATCCATATTCAGATGGGCCCCGGCTGCGATGCGGTTACGCTCGCCGAGGGCATCGCAAAGAAAGAACTGTTTCCCACTTAGCGATTTCACGTCAAAGTGAAAGCCGATTTCAATTCGAAAGGAGTACTTCCAATCCCTCGGGAACGGTGCCGCGCCGTGCCTTGGCCCATCATGGTCGAAAATCCGATCTTGTTCGTCTACCCATTTACTCTGCTTAGGACGACCAGAGTCGACTCTTCGACGGTAGCAACTTTGAAACGCACCGATTGCTTTTTCAGCGCCATCGATATTATTTGAGTCTCCGTATGAACACGCATGGCGCCATAGATCACTGTGCTTTCTCGCGGCACTGAAGGCACACTCCGGCAGCAACAGGGGCGAGTTGAGGTCAGAGGGCTTTACGCGATCTGCCCAAGTGGATTCCTGTGCCAAGTCGGCAGCCAACTGATTCAAGAACGGGAAGGGATCTGGACTTCCGAGGTGCTTCAGCAGAATATGATCAAACCAACGGAAACGAAAATACGCCTTGATCCGATCGGCAAAACGCTGGCGATCGGGTTGGGTAGAAAATCCGAGGATGTGAGTGTCTTGGTGTTGGCTGGCGAGCTTCAGGGTTTGATCCACTTCGGCGGCTGAAACCTGGGGCAGCTTTGTAGGCGAAGGAACAAACTTCACCGCCCAGCCGCTAAACATTGAGGCATTGCGATTCACTGCGTTCTTCGCGTTACTTATGTACCCGCTCGGAATGCCTACAAGCAGAGCAGTTCCCATCCTGACGCCAACCTACTTTTGGAGCAGTCTCAGCACAATGTCCAACGGTACCGAAATCCTGCTCAACTCTTCGTCGGTTAGGATATCAACTAAATGGCCGAACACCCTTCGCCCCTGCTCCGTCGACGTGGGTGGACCTTCTGGGCCCGTGGCATGCGGCCGCTTGTGCGCCCCGTCAATCCACTCGTCC